>DAOWHR010000382.1 GCA_030641315.1 Anaerohalosphaeraceae bacterium
ATCAGAAGCATCGCCGAGCCATGGGCCGCGAATGACATGCCTGGCACCATTACTGGCCAAAAGTGTCGGGTAAGTCGGATCGGGCGCATCGCCAAAATCTAATTCGTCCGGTTGAACATCTTCAGTAGTCAACTCAAAGGCCATGTCCCATGGATTTCCCTGCAAATCTTCAATCGGTTCGCCTTCAGTAAACACTGCGCCCAGTGTGGGATCAGTCGGTTTGAAGATGCGAACCGCATTGTCATTGAAAAATCGCGGTCGGGTCTTCCAGCCCCACGGGAACTGATCGGGTACGCCATCTGCGTAAACGGCAGCGATGCTGATCCAGTAGATGTTGTCCTTGCCTTCCTGAAAGAACCATTCGCTGTCAGGAATAATGAAGTCGTACCTAAAACAGCTATCCGGCTTTTCCATGTGCTCAGGATGGAAATCGCAGCCGACATATTCTTCCTTGAGGTCCGAACGCGGTACGATCCACTCCCAGATCATCTGTCCCGGATGTGACCAGTGCTGGTCCACTCCGGCAGGCACATCGGTCCAGATCCCGATATGAAATCGATCCGGTCCCAAGGGCGGTACATCGTCAGTGTAATCTTCATACGAACCCCACCAGTGTATATCCGTCACTGGCCGATCGTCTTTGCAACGCCAGTCATCGGCGACGATGTGATGTGTCAACGGCGGACTTGTCGGACAATCACGGGGAATGGGATCAACTCCGAACCAGTTCTGCAATATGAGCAGGTCATCCGGGTCCACATCTCCGTCCCGATCAAAGTCGGCGGCGGGGTTATACGGGGGAAACGGATGGATGCCTCCAAAGGCCGCATTCAGGATGCTCACGTCTATGACATTGACGACACCATCGCAATTCGCATCGCCATGGCACTGGGTTACGCATTGCCATATCGAAAACCACAGTCCTCCTGAGTCGCCATAGATCGAAATTTCATCCCATCCCCAGAAACATTCGGGTACTGGTGACTGTGGATTTAATTTAGGCGGCTGTGACCACTTGATCGCCCCGTACGCCGGGGAGAGTGCCGGGACAACCAGCAGCGCCACAAAGAGAGTTGAGATAACAAGTTGCTGGAAATATTTTTTGTACATTGTACTACCCTCCAAAAAAGAGTTACCATTGCCAGAAACTGAGTTTGGGCGCAGAACGCCTGCGCCTTAATATATATGGAAAATCTGGTTTGCCCAAAGTGAAGATACAACCCAACCGTCAGACTTTGTTCCTGCCCCTAATACAACCAATGATCGCATTAACATTTACCGAACCTTCTTCTATCACACTCCTTTGGGAGATTGAGATCATGATACCATCGACGCTGCTTTTGTGATTGATCTGAGATTCTTTACTTTTTGCCGACTTGGTCAAGATACGGTGTTTATCGTAAGATCGAACTGACCTCCATAATACACCCAGAAACCACTAAACACAACAAAAAAAAACAAATTTGTGGTTCAAATCCCAAAAAGTTGGTTGGCTTGCCATTAATATCTGGGTTAATCTGATGAAAAAGGCGGTTTTGTCGTATTTCGGACATCAGCATATATGCTTTTTTAAGGGACGGTACTACCGTGTATACCGCGTAATGTTGTATTTTCACCCAGCCCGATATTTTTTTTGAATCAGGGGATTTTTTTGTTGCGTTTGGCTTGTCTGTGGTGTATTAGTATAGTAATACACTAATATCAATAAGGTGGAATTCGATGTTGTACCCTTAAGGGTAATAAAATTTCGCGAGTAAAGTCTTATTTAAGGTCGCGGTGATAGTTGGCCGCGCAGAAACGGGAAATTTCAATCGTGATCAGTATACTAGAAATTGATCATCACAGCGGAGTGCCGATCTATCGCCAGATCATGGGGCAAATCCGGCAGCAGATAATGACTGACGGATTAAAGCAGGGCGATCAGCTGGAGTCGGTTCGCGATCTTGCGGGGAGGCTTAAGGTTAACCCAATGACGATCAGCAAGGCGTATTCGTTTCTGGAAAATGAGGGATTGGTTGAGCGGCGACGCGGGATCGGCCTGTTTGTTGCGAGGGTGCGGAAAGGTCAGCTCGATAAGATAAAAACAGAATTGCTCGATGAGATCGTGAAGAAGGCGGCGGTGACGGCAATCCAACTTGGAGTTTCCCACGAGGAAGCTATTGAATTTTTCTCAAAGCATTACAAAGCATATAATTCCAGAAATCGGAGGCAAAAATGATTAATGATAAAGCTATTGTTGAAATGCGGAACGTATCCAAGAGGTTTGGGAGGATACAGGCGATGGATAACATCGATCTGGATATCAGGCGAGGTGAGATCATCGGTTTGCTCGGGTCCAACGGGGCGGGTAAGAGTACGCTGCTGAGAGTTATCATCGGCTTGTATCTTGCGGATCAGGGACGGTGTGACACGTTCGGGACGGATGCGGGAAAGCTTGGGCCGAAAGAGCTTGGGCGGATCGGATATGTGCATCAGGAAGGGGAGCTTCTGGACTGGATGAGTGTTAAGCAGTTGATCCGTTACGTCAGCGCGTACTATGATACGTGGGACCATCAGTTGGAAGAGCGGTATATTAAGGACTTTGATATTTCGCTTGATGATCGGGTTGGTTCGCTGTCGCCGGGGCAACGGCAGAAGGTTGCTATACTTTTAGCAATAGGATTTGGGCCGGAACTTCTTATTTTGGATGAACCGGCGAGTGCGTTGGACCCGATAGCAAGGAGCAGGTTTCTCGATCTGCTGCTTCAGATAATCCAGCAGGAGAACCGCACGATAATTATCTCGTCGCATATATTGAGCGATGTTGAGAAGGTTATCGATCATACTCTGATCATGCGGAGTGGTGCCATTTTGCGAGATTGCAGTTTTGACAGCCTTAGAGAGGAATTTGTGAGATTTACACTTACATCTCTGAATGGCCAACTGCCAAGTGAACTGGGATTTGGTGATGCGATCAGTTGTGATGTTAGCGGGAGCAAAGCAGTAGTTACGGTGCGGAATACCGCAGAGAAAATACTTGAAGATAAGGCCAGAGATTTGAACTGTGAGATCGAATTTCGGCCGTTACCGTTGGAAGAACTTTACAAGATTATTGTAAGCTGAGGGAGGGAAACACGATGAATATTTTGCGGGCAAATCTTAAGCATTTGTATCAGAGAAGAACTTATTTGTTTCTTACAATATTTTTCGGGGCTATTGCATTTCTGGTTCTTGAGGAAATTATTGAGGCTGCTTCCGGAAATAAACAGGGTGGTTTTGTCGCTCCGGTTTTGTGGATGTTCTTAGTTGGCTCTGTTGTAGTTTCTTTGCCTTTGGAGATTCTCACAAAGCCTTATTTCCTATTGTTTGCCCGGACACAGGAGTATACCGAGACAGTTTGTGTTTTGCATTGGACTGGTATTGTCATTTCTTTGGTCGCTTAGTTATCTTTTTTATCCCGATTTGAGCTTTGTTGGAACAGTTTTGGCTTGTGTGTCCGCATTTTCTTTATTTTCGATTATCTACTGGAGCGGTGCCTGGATTGCATCTAAAAACAGGCGTTGGTATTTTGTTTTAGCTTTTTTGCCAATGATACTGAATAGCAATAAACATTTAAGTTTGGGTACGGTAGTTGTTCATACAATTGTTGAGAGTCCTTTTCTTATGGTCTTATTGGGTGTAATAGTCAATGTTTTAGCATGGCGGTATTGGGGGAGGCGCGATCTTGCGAGACGGTATTGCGGTATGTTGTGTATGGGGACGTTTGATGCATGGAACAAAGAAAAAGTGTCAAAATTCAGGCAGGCGATGTTGGCTGAAAAGGCTGAAAAGAATCCCAACTTAACAAGGGTGTCATCTGGTGCAGAAGAATTATTTGTTTGCCGGATCAGTGGAGCAGAGCAGGGGAGTTTGCAGCAGTATGTATGGGGGACGCTGTACAGGGCGCTTGGTGTTATGGCTTCTCGGACGAGCAGGGACTGGATTATCTCATTTATGGTGATACTGTTGATGACATGCTTTTTGTGTTATATGGAGATCAGTGGTTTAATATTTGTTATGCTGGGCATAATGTTCGCTCGTGTAAATTTAGGAGTGTATTCCAGTTTGCTGATCTGCGGGGGGCGACGAGAACGGTTCTGGTCGGCTTTGGCAGCGGCGGTAGCGACAGGAGTATTTGTGGCGGTTATAGTATTGGTCCTTGCGATGGTTACGCGTTTGCTGGAAATGGTAATGCCTCAAGTGACGATCAGAGGGAGTGAATATGCTTTTTCCGCACTTAACATGAAATATTGCTCTGTGCCATTTGTGATGATCCCTATTACACTTACACTAAATCTGATTAATTACAAGAGATCGATGCTGCCGGTGGTGGTTGTGATATTCATCTTTCAGTTTTTGTTTGTATTTTGTGTTGCCGGAGAGCTTATAGTTATGGATACATCGGTGCGGATCGGGCCGTGGTATGTGGTCATTATTCTGTTATGCAGCTGGGTGATATTTATTGGGGTATTGCGGCGTATTTGCAGGCGACAGAGCCTGGTAGGTCAGGGGAAGTGAGAGAAAAAAGCAAAGGTCCGGTTGGTCAGAAATTTTGTAGGGAAAGGGCAGTTAGGCTTTGGAGATTATTTTCTGGGATGAAGTTTTTATCCCTGCGCTCGCGCTTCGGGCTGTTGTTGGTTGACTTTTTAATTATTGGGGGGTGTTATAGTTTTACTTTTTTGAGTGCTGCTATTGTTTTGTTTAGGTCGGTTTTTTTGTGTGCTGTTGAGATGAAGTTTGCTTCGAACTGGGATGGGGGCAGGTAGATTCCTGCGTTTAGCATTTGGCGGAAGTATGAAGCGTATTTTGCTGTGTCGCATTTCATCGCGCTGGCAAAATCTGTCACTGGTTCGTCAGTAAAGAACAGTGTGAACATTGAGCCGATGCGGTTGATGGTGTGGGGGACTGATTTGCTGGTCAGTGTTTCGGAGATAGCGGTACAGAAAGCAGCTGTCATCTTTTCGAGTTTGGGGTATGGGTTATTGGTTTTGAGTATTTTGAGGGTTTCGAGGCCGGCAGAGACGCAGACCGGGTTGCCTGAGAGAGTGCCTGCCTGGTAGACGGCGCCGTTTGGGGAGAGGTTGTTCATTATTTTTGCTTTGCCGCCTATGGCACCGATGGGGAAGCCGCCGCCGATTATCTTGCCTAGTGTTGTGATGTCGGGTTTGATTCCGAAGATGGTTTGTGCGCCGCCGTAAGCGAGGCGGAAGCCGCAGATGACTTCGTCAAAGATGAGAAGTGACTTGTTCTTTTTGCAGAGAGTCGAGATGCCTTTTAGGAAGGATTTTGGCGGGACGATGGTTCCCATGTTGCCTGCTACGGGTTCTACTATTACGGCTGCGATGGAGTCTGAGTATTTTGCGAATGCCTTTTTCAGTGCGTCGAGGTCGTTGTATGGGACGAGGATCGTGTGCTTTGTGAAGTCCTTTGGTACGCCTGGGCTGGATGGTGAGCCGAGTGTCATCAGGCCGGAGCCTGCGCTAACGAGCATGTGGTCGACGTGGCCGTGGTAGCAGCCTACGAATTTTACGATCTTGTCGCGACCTGTTGTGCCGCGGGCAAGGCGGATGGCTGTCATTACGGCTTCTGTGCCGGAGCTTACGAGGCGGACCTTGTCGATGGAATCAAACGCAGCGACGACTTTTTCGGCGAGTTTTGTTTCGAGTTCTGTGGGGATGCCGTAGCTTGTGCCGTTTGCCATTGTTTTTTTTACGCTTGCGAGGACGTCTTTATTTGCGTGGCCGAGGATCATGGGTCCCCATGAGAGGCAGTAGTCGATGTATTTGTTGCCATCGGCGTCGTAGAGGTACTGGCCCTTCGCTTTTTCGATGAAGATCGGTGATGCGTCTACGGCGTTGAATGCACGGACGGGGGAGTTGACGCCGCCTGGGATGACCTTTTTGGCGTTGGCGAACAGTCTTTTGTTTTTTGTGTTTTTCATATTATGTCCCTATACTTTTACTATCTCTGCATCGATTCCATTTTCTTTAGCGATTGCCTGTGTCGGTTTGCCGAGGCATATTGCCTTGACATTTTCGGGCAGTTTGCCGAATTTGTTTATGAATGCGTGTACCGACGATCCGCTGGTGAATAGTACCTGGTCGATGTAGTCAAAGTCGATTTCGCCGGGATCAACCTCTATTGTTTTGTATGCGTCGATCTTGGTTACGTCTGCTCCCATTTCGGTGAGGCCTGTGGGAAGTTGTTCTGTTGCTATCCGGGCCTGGGGGAGAAGAAGTTTTTTGCCGGTGATGTCGATCCTGTCGAATTCTTCGAGAAGACCTGTGCTTGATTCGGTTTTTGGGCAGATGTCGGCTCTTAGTCCATGATTGGAAAGTGAGCGTGCGGTTGCTTTTCCGATAGCTGCGATCTTTGTGTTTGCCAGTGTCCTTGAGTCGAGACCGTTTGCGTAGAGAGCTTCAAAGAAGAATTTGATGGCGTTGGCGCTGGTGAAAATGAGCCAGTCGTAATCGCCGGCGGATTTGACAGCGTTGGTTAGCGGGGCGTTGTTCTGTATTGGGCGGCATGATATTATCGGTCTGTGGATGATAGTGCCCAGTTCACGGTATCGTTCGGCGCTTATTCCGAGCAGGAGTATTCTTGGTTTCTTTTCAAACCAGTCGAGTTTTTCTTTCATTTCGACGACTTTGCCGACAATGAAGAGCGCCGGGGTTCTGAGGGGTTTCTTTTCGAGTATGTCGAGGAAGTTTTCGAGTGTTCCGGTGATCGATCGCTGGTCATAGCATGTTCCGTGTTCGACTGCCGCGATCGGGGTTGTGGCTGGGAAATCTGCGGCTAATAGCGAGCTAATGATGTTTTCGATGTTAGAAACGGACATCAGGAAGACGATGGTTCCCGCTATTGGTATATCTATGGGCCTGTTGTCGCCTTTTTTCCGGTGTCCAGTGACTATCGCTACGTTTGAAGTGCAGTCCCTGTGTGTTGGGGGAATGCCTGCGTAGCATGGTGCGGCGAATGCGCTGGTTACGCCAGGTATGACTTCAAATGGTACGCCTTGCTCGAAGCATGTCTCTACTTCTTCACCGCCTCTGCCGAAGATGTAACAGTCTCCTCCTTTGAGCCTTACGACCATTTTGTACTGTTTTGCCTTGTCGACGAGCAGTTGGTTTATCTCTGCCTGGGGCATTGTGTGTCTGCCCGCGAATTTTCCGACTGATATGAGTTCGGCAGACGGTTTGGCTAGAGAGAGGAGTTCCGGCGAGCTAAGATGGTCATAAAGTATTGTATCAGCGTTCTTTAAGAGGTATTGCCCTCTGACTGTTATCAGTCCCGTGTCTCCCGGGCCAGCGCCAACGAGGTAAACTTTTCCTTTTGACATTTATTGCCTTTCGCATTATATTTTTTGATAATTCGGCAGGACTGATGTGTATGGGGTGTTCTCAAAATAGAGAATAGCCCATCAGTCAGTACAGTCTATATTATAGGCATTTGCCGAACAGAATATTAAAAAAGCATGAAACATCAGTATACTAGTGTTTTTTTTGTGCCGGTCAACTGAAAAGAGGCCGGTTGTGCTGTTTATGGCTACATTGTGCTTGACGAATTGATGCAAATATCTTAATATCAATCGCTTGAAGGCGTTTTTATTCCTTCCAGATTAGTTGAGACAATTGATGGACGAACTTAACAAAAAAATAATCTCGGAACTGCAACAGGGATTTCCTCTTGAGGTCAATCCGTATGACATAATAGCCGGCAAACTGGGAATCAGTGTCGATGAGCTTTGGGAACGTGTGCAGCAACTTGTCGGTGAAGGTGTTATCCGTCGGATAGGCGTTAGTCTGGATTCTCGTAAACTTGGCTATGCCAGTACTTTAGCTGCGGTTTGCGTTGCACCTGAAAATGTTGACAGGGGCGCTGAGGTGGTAGGCAGGTACCCGGAAGTAACGCACAGTTATGAGAGAAAAGGTGAATTCAACATCTGGTTTACTCTTATCGCAGTTGATAATGTGCGTATCGAGGTTGTTCTTGAAGAGATACGTGCCGTTCTCGGCCTTAATTCTGCGGATGTTCTTAATCTGCCGGTCTTGAATCTTTTCAAGCTTGATGCCCGATTTAAGGCAGGCAAAGTACGGGCCGATGGAGATTGACGGTTATTTAGACAATATCATGTCTTAATCTCAGGAGTCATTACGGCGAAACGGAGTATTTGTGTACTGCCGTTAAATAATTTGAAGAAATAGCTGTCTGGTGTTAGTCGTAATTGAGAATAGCTATTGATAATGCGGTTTTATTGTACTAAAATGCTGTCGCAATACAGGTTCTTGTGATTGTATTCGATCTTTTCTTAAAGCTGCTTAACAAGCAGTGTTTGTGCCTCGTTTGGAGAAGCCAAATAATGAAGTTTACTGGTGGTTATAATATATTGCCTGACGGGAAACCTGACGGCCGGGTTACGGTGATGCCTGAGCCGGAGGCTCTTTTTCTGCCTCTTAAGAGCGCACGGTTCCACTTCAGCGAGTTGTGCGTTAAGGACGGCGAGAGTGTCAACGGCGGTGATACCCTGGCAAAGGATCCGGACAATTTTGATGTTCCGCTGCTTTGCCCTCGAACCGGGACCGTAAGTCTGGAAGAGGTTGAAGGCCATATCGTCCTTAGGGATATATCCTGTAAGGGTGAGTCTGTCTGGGAAGCTGACGATGAGGAGGTTGCCCATATCGAACAGAAGGTTGGCGCTGGCGGTCTAAAGCGTTTCAAGATGGTCAGTCTTGGCGCATGGGAATATTTCAGTGACGCCTTTAGCGGTGATCTGCCCGATCCTCTCTCGGTTCCGCAGGCGATAATCGTCTCTGCGGTGAGTCTTGATCCTTTTGTTGTTCGCGGCGATGTTCAACTGAAAAATAATCTTTCCCGTTTTACCCGCGGTCTTGAGCATCTACAGACTCTTTTGAAGTATCAGCCGATCTACCTTGTTCTTCCCGCTGTTAAGTCTGATTTTGCCTCAAAAGTCCGCGATATGATACGCGGTTACGCATGGGTGAGTGTTATTGAAGTTCCTGTGAAGTATCCGTATGATAATTTAACTTTGATCGCCCGTAAGCTTGGTCTTAAGCGCAGCGATGGCCCTGTATGGGGTTTACGGGCCGAAGGCGTGCTGGCGGTCGATACAGCTCTTACTTTGACGAAACCGTGTATCGAGCGTATTATTTCGGTAGGCGGTCCTGGTGCGAGCCATGCGACCAATCTTAAGCTTACTGTTGGTTATCCGACTGAGGCGATCATTAAAGAGTATTGCAAAGACAAACCGGTTGTCACTATTAACGGTGGAATGCTGGCTGGCAGTGACCTGGCTGATGGCGGCAGGGGAGTTACTTCCGAGTGCAGGGGTATTACTTTCTGCATGGAGCACGTTGACCGTGAGTTCCTCGGTTGGCTGCGGCCTGGCTTTGACCGTAAATGTTATGCTTCGTGCTTTATGAGCGCTATCCGCATTCCTTTCAGCGAGAGCTATTCCAATGCCGTACGCGGTGAGGACAGGCCCTGTGTCAGCTGCGGTTTCTGCGAGGACGTTTGTCCATCCGGGATAATGCCTTACCTTATTCACAAGTATCTTTACGCGGACCTGATCGAAGAGGCGGCAAGTGCCAGAGTCGATCTTTGCATTCAGTGCGGTCTTTGTTCCTTCATTTGTCCTTCGAAGATAGAACTCAGCAAGGAATTTTCCGATGCCATCGACCTGATCGAGCAGGAAAAGGAAGAAGAGAGAAAGGCCGCAGAAGCTGAGGCCAAAAGGGTAGCAGAAGCAGAGGCGAAAAAAGCAAGCGAATTTGAGATAATGGAAAGTTAGAGCAATTAAATTTTTAGTGCTCTAGTCCTTCCTTAACAAGAGAAGTCTATAGGAGATACATTTTGAAATTTGTGTATCGCATATTTGAAAAGGTTCGCCCGACATTCGAAGAGGGCGGCAAATTGAGCCTGATACATCCGCTGTACGAAGCGATAGAGAATTTTTTCTTCGCTCCGGCGGCGGTTTCTATCGGCGCTCCTTACGGCCGTGATCCCCTGGATGTCAAGCGTTACATGACGGCAGTGATAATCGGGCTTTTGCCCTGCGTTCTTGCGGCGTTCTACTTCTACGGGCTTCGCTTTTTGCCTATGATAATTGTATCATACGGAGCAGGTTTCGTTGTTGAGCTTTTATTTGCGATAGTCCGAAAGGAGAAAATCGCCGAGGGCTTTCTGGTTACGGGTTTGATCTTTCCTTTGGTGCTGCCTCCTACGATACCTCTTTGGATGTTAGCCGTCGGAGTTATGTTCGGTGTCTGTATCGGCAAAGAGCTTTTCGGCGGGACCGGACGGAACATTTTTAATCCCGCGATAGTCGGACGAGTTTTTCTTGCTCTGGCCTATCCGTCACAAATGAGTGGTGAAGTCTGGGTAAAGCCCGGGCACGGGATATTGGGCAGGGTGCTTGATTACGTTACGATCAAAACTCCTACAGGTCCTGACGAGGGCGTTATGGCCACGGTGGTCAAGTTCTTTTCGGTCAATGCAGATGGAGTCAGGTCGTTCTTTACCGTCGAACATATTGAAGCTATCACGTCAGCAACTCCACTGGGACTTGCAAAGAAGGGGGAGTTCATTGATGTCATGCGATTGGCGATCGGTGAGGTAACGGGCAGTATCGGTGAGACGAGCGGATTGATGGTACTGTGCGGCGGTATATTCCTGCTGATCACCAGGGTTGCTAACTGGCGGACGGTAGTCAGCATTTTGTTATCGGCGTTTATCATGGCTTTTGCTCTTCATCAAAGCAATCCCGAAAAGTTCGCATCGCCAACCTGGCACATGTTCGCCGGTGGGCTTTTGTTCGGTGCGTTCTTTATGGCGACAGATCCTGTGTCAAGTCCGAACACGAATGGCGGTAAGTATGTTTATGGCATTTTGATCGGTGCGGTGGCAATGCTGATACGAAATTTTGGTGCTTATACGGAGGGCGTAATGTTCTCAATATTGCTGGGTAACATCTTCGCACCTGTGATAGATGAGATATTTTTCAGTATTCGGATAAGGAGGCTGAAGAATGAAGAATAGTAACGCTTATACAATTATGTATGCTGCGATCCTTGGTGTTGTTTGCGCGTTGCTTTTGACAGCAACTGCTGAGAGCACTAAGGAGCGGATAGAAGCGAACAAAGAAGCTGAAAAGCTTAAGAATGTTCTTGTCGCTTTGAAGGTTCCGACACAGGAAAATGCCTCGTCTGAACAATTGATCGAAGTATTCAACAATAATGTTCAAATGGAAGTCAAAGGCGAAGGGCTTGAGTTCTATTATTACAAGCCAGAAGGCAGCAGTGAACCTGTCGCGGTCGCGGTCGCGTTTGAAGGCAAAGGCCTTCAGGCAAGGATAAAGGGTTTTCTGGCACTTGAACCAGACATGAAAACCATTCGCGGGATCACTTTCTATGAGCAGGCCGAAACGCCCGGTCTTGGCGGAAGGATTACCGAGGAATGGTTTGTAAAGCAGTTTGAAAAGAAAACTATCGTAGATGCAGACGGTAATCCCGGAATGGAAATTAAGCCGGGCGGGGCAAAGGCTGGCATCAACTCTGTTGACGCGATAACCGCTGCGACGATGACAAGCGATAAGGTTGAATATATGCTTAACGTTGTAATAAAGAAGATAGTGGAGGTTAAGTAGATGGCAGATGAGAAAAAAGGCTGTATGACCTGCGGCGGCGGAATGTGCGGCGGCAAAGGCATAATCACACTGAAAGAAGGTGCCTGGTCCAACAACCCTCTTGCGATACAGATGCTTGGAATATGTTCGGCACTTGCCGTTACAAGCAGTCTGGCTAATTCCCTCGTGATGGGTGTCGCCCTTATATTCGTATGCGTCGGCTCGAACCTGTTTGTATCGCTGCTTCGAGCGCATACACCACCGAGAATTCGCATGATCGCCGAGGTTGCTATCATCGCGACTTTCGTAATTATATTCGACCAGATATTAAAAGCTTACTTCTGGGAGATGTCCAAACAGCTTGGCCCTTATGTTGCACTAATCATTACAAACTGTATTGTCATGGGACGTGCCGAAGCGTTTGCTCTTCAGAACCCGCCTATGTTGTCGATAGTCGATGGTTTCGCAAACGGCATCGGTTACGCCGTTGTCCTGGCGGTAATCGGTATTATCCGTGAACTGTTTGGAACCGGGAGTATCATGGGCTTATGGGAAGCCGATTGGTATGTAGGGAATCTAATAATGGTTTCTGCTCCTGGTGCATTTATCGTTATGGGCTTCGTTGTCGCTCTGTTCAATAAGCTTAAAGGTCCCGATCCCGAGGAGAACAAATAATGGATGAGCCCACAACTGCAATTGTAATATTTTTCGCTGCGATATTTACGAATAATATGTTGCTTGCTAGTTTTCTTGGCATGTGTTCGTTTGTCGCGTGTTCGGTTTTGATCAGTACAGCTTTGGGTTTGGGTACTGCTGTTACGCTCGTACTGGCTTGTACGACGGCCATAAACTATGGCATTTACCACCTTATCCTAAAGGCTGATGCAGTATGGCTGGCGACCGATCTTGGGTTTCTCAAGTTTATTGTATTTATCGCAGTAATTGCCGCATTTGTACAGTTTGTTGAGATGTTTGTAGAACGATTCAGCCCGAAGCTTTATTTTGCCTTGGGAATTTTCCTTCCGCTTATCACAGTAAACTGCGCAATTCTTGGTGCCTCTTTGTTATTGGTTATCAATGAATACAATCTTCCTCAGTCAGTCGGTTTTGGTTTTGGTGCAGGTATCGGCTGGACGCTGGCAATTGTTTTGATGGCAGGATTGAGGCAGAAGATGCGGTACAGCGATATCCCCGAGCCTTTTAAGGGTGTGCCGATAGCTTTGATGGTGACTGGAGTTCTCGCTATGGCGTTTATTGGTTTTGCCGGCATGGTTTCGATATAATAGGAGTTGTTTGTGGATTACATATTAGCTGGTATTAATATTGAGATGTATTTCTGGGCGATACTGACGTTTGCAGGCCTTGTGATCGTATTGGCCGTGTGGCTGATGGTCTCGGCGCAGTTCCTGGTTAATTACGGCGTATGCAAGCTGGACATTAACTCGGGCGAAAAACCTCTTGACGTCGAAGGCGGTCAAACACTTCTGTCGTGCCTTTACGCAAACGACATCTTTATTCCATCGGCATGCGGGGGCAAGGGTTCTTGCGGTCACTGCAAATTAGTTGTAACCGAAGGCGGGGGGCCGATACTTCCTACGGAGACGCCGTTTCTTACCAGGCAGGAAATCCGGTCGAAGGTTCGACTTGCGTGCCAGGTCAAGGTTCGTGAGGATGTATATGTTCGGATTCCTTCGGATCTACTCGATGTTAAGATGTTTACAGGTGTTGTGGAACACAGCAGGGTACTGACACACGATATTAAAGAGGTTCGTTTCAAAATCGATGACGATACTATTTCACAGAGGCCCGGTCAGTATATTCAGATTCAGGCTCCATCGCCTGACGGTCCTGTTTTCCGTGCTTATTCGATCAGTTCGCCGACGTATGACGAGACTGCGGTTGAGCTTATGGTTCGACTGGTGCCTGGCGGTATTGGTTCGACGTACATACATGAGCTAGACGAAGGTGATCCGGTGAGCTTTACCGGTCCTTACGGAGAGTTCTATCTTAATGAGGAGCCTGAAACGGAGATCATCTGCGTAGGCGGCGGGTGCGGTCTTGCTCCCATGAAAAATATTATCTATTCTATCTATGATAAGTGGCCCGAGCGGTCCTGCTGGCTGTTTTTCGGATGCAGGACCACAGAGGACGTTTTCTATTTAAAAGAGTTCCAGAAACTTGCTAAGAAGCATCCGGCGCTGAAGATAAAGTATGCTTTGTCCGATCCGCTAAAGGACGGCGAAGAATGGGACGGGGAAACAGGTTTTGTTCATCTGGCTGTCGATAAGTATCTTGAGCCGGATGTTGCGAGACAGGCGTTTTTGTGCGGTCCTCCTTTGATGATCGACGCCGTTACCCGTATTCTCGAGGCCAAGGGTATCGCTTCGGATGACATCTTCTATGACAAGTTCTAAGCTGGTGAAAAAAAGAGAATTTATCTGTTTCGGATATTTACAGTGGATATAAAATTAATTTATCAGTCAATTGACAAGGAAATGGCAGAGGTCGAAGCCAGACTCGGCGGAATGTTTACAGACTGTCAGCACGGGCAGATAGTCGAGATCGGGCAGTTTTTGATGTCGTCTCCGGGTAAAAGGTTGCGGCCTGCGATGGTTATCCTTTCGGCCAGGGCGTGTTCGCTGTCGGGTGGGTATGTTATCGACGACGAGGAATTGGCGGCCACGGCAACAGCAGTTGAGTTGATCCATACGGCATCGCTGATCCATGACGATATTGTCGACCGTGCGTCGATGCGTCATAACCGCCAGAGCATAAATTCCAGGTGGGGCGATGATGTTTCTCTGATATTCGGCGACTATATTTATACGAAGGCATTCAACATCCTTTCATCGAGCAGGAAGGAAGGTGTTTTGGCGTGTTTGAGTGACGCTATCCATACGATGTGCGAAGGTGAACTGCGGCAGATCCTTCAGCGTGATGCGGCGGATATGTCTGAGGTTTCGTATGAGGCTATAATTGAGAAAAAGACAGCTTCGTTGTTTGCGGCTTGCTGCGAGATAGGTTCAGTTTTGGGTAGCCAGAGCGGCGAAGTTCAGGTTGCAATGCGTGAATTCGGTATGAATTTCGGTTCTGCTTTTCAGATCGCGGACGATATGCGTGATATTGTCAGTGAAAAGGAATCTCTTGGCAAAGAGCCTGGGCAGGATGTAAGTATGGGCGAAATGACTTTGCCGCTGCTGAACCTGCTGGATTCTGTTGATCAGGGAGGCAAGGCTAGATTGACAGCGGCGATTAAAGACGGTTCCGGAGTTGCCGGTATCAGGCAGATGTATCTTGATTCCGATGCGCCTGTCAAAACCAGGAAAGCTATCGTCGGTCATGCTGAAAAGGCCAAAGAGTGCCTGAGCGTGCTTGAGGAATCCGAGTATCTCAATAGTCTGACAGCAGCGGTCGATCAGGTGGTCGACAGTACGCTGGAATATGTGTGAACAGTAAGCCGAATTATTGTCGATATTAATCATGGCAGCAACTCGGCAGTATTTATAAACGTTTATATTATTAAGAAACAAATGGAGATGACAGATGCCACAGTCAAGAATTGTAGTAGTTGATGATGACCCGGATATTGTTGAAGCGGTAAAGGTTGTGCTTGAATGCAATGATTTTACCGTTATGACCGCCAACAACAAGGAAGATGGTCTTGCATTGATCAGGGCCGAGAAGCCTGACCTTGCAGTGCTTGACGTTATGATGACGAAATGGCAGGACGGATTTGAGATGGCACGAGAGCTTAAGAAAGATTCCGATTTCAAGGATATGCCAATTCTGATGCTGACCGGCGTTGAGGATAAGACCGGGCTTGAGTTCAAAAGTGCTGCTGGCGATCCAGACTGGCTGCCTGTTAACGGTTTTCTTGATAAGCCCGTAGAGCCTGAAACCCTTATCGCGGAAGTTAAGAAGTTATTGGCTAAGTAGCGGTTTCATGGAACCGATCCCTCAAGACCTCAGGTTGCTAAGGAGAGCTTACTGGCTTATTCGTCTGAGATGGGTCGCCGTTGCGGCATTGAGCATGGCGATCTTTTTTGCCAGTAAAGTTGTCGGCTTGGCTCTACAGTGCGAAGTGCTGTATGGCATAGCCGGTTTTTTAGGTATTTATAACCTGCTGGTCTATATTCTGCTTCGTTATTTCGGACGCAGCGACGACGATGAGGGTGATCAGTTTCCTATAAGGTCGATTAAGGCAATAGTAAATCTGCAGATTTCGGTGGATCTTTTGACGCTGACTATTTTGATGCACTTTTCCGGAGGGATCAAAAATCCCTTCATTGTCTTTTTCGTATTTCATATGATTTTGTCCAGCATTTTGTTAAGCCCCAAGGAAAGTTATCTCCAGGCAACATTTGCATCTGTTCTCATAGGGTTGATGGCGTATTTGGAACAGACAACATTGCATCACTATTGCCTGGAAGGTTCGATAAGACTTGTAAGCGTTTCAAATGATCTGACAATCTTTGGGATCACATGCGAGAATATGTATATTATGGGAGTCGTCGCTGTAATGTCATGCACATTTAATCTTGTTGTGTTCATTACATGCTCAATCTCGACTCAGCTTAGAAAACAGGAACAGGGATACTGGCTTGCGAATATCGAGCTTGAGCAAAAGGACCGTATCAAGGACGAGTATGTTTCTCGTGTAACGCATGATATTAAGGGTCATCTGGCGGCGATACAGAGTTCGCTCGATGTGGTATCAAAGGGTATGCTTGGCCCTCTTAACGAACGTCAGTCAGAGTTTATCGGCCGGGCCGGCGAACGTACGCGTACCCTTGCGACTTTTGTGAGGGCACTGCTCAGGCTGACCCGATTGCGTCTGAGTGACAGTGTTGATAAGCAGCAGTTCTGTCTTGACGAGACGATAAGGAACTGTGTAGAGGCCGCTCGATTGAAGGCCTCCGATAAAACCATTGAACTGACAAGTGTTGTTGAGCTTTCTGACAGCAAGGTTTTCGGGGAACAGCTATCAATAGAAGAGATGATAACAAACCTTGTGCTGAACTCTGTAAAGTATACTCCGGCAGGCGGGAAGGTGGAAGTTGTCGCTAAACGTGACGGTGATCATGTTGTTATCACGATATCCGATACAGGTATCGGGATACCGAAAAAAGAGCTTCCGAGGGTATTTGACGAATTTTTCCGTGCCAGTAATGCGAGAGCTACAGAACGTGACGGTACCGGTCTTGGGCTTTCATTGGCAAGGCAGATCGTAAAGAGGCATGAAGGCAAGATATCGGTTGAAAGCGAGATTGGTCGTGGAACTACGTTTACAATCGAGCTTCCTCTTATCGATTAGTGTTTTCAAGATGCAATCGGCTGGGACTGATTGTGTTTTGCAGGTTATTTGTTATAATGCAGTTTGTTATTTTGATATGTATTAAAGGGATATATTGTTATGCGTTTTATAAGTAAGATTCTTGGCCAAATGAACCTTCTTAAGGCGATAGTCCTTTTGGTAATAATAGTGTTCTTTGTTGCGGCATCTGCGATAACGATCACGGCTCAGTCAGGCTTCTGTAACAGTTGTCATATTATGAACGACTATTACGCAAGCTGGGAAGAGTCTGTACACTATAAGCATGAGGTTGGATGTCTTGACTGCCATATACAGCCCGGCGCAGGAAATTACGTTAAAGGCAAGATCAACGGTCTTTCGCAGGCAGTGGACTGTATGGTCGGGCGAGTAGGCACCAAGCCCGAAGCGGTAGTTCCCGATGTAACCTGCCTGAGGTCCTCCTGTCACACCAGCGATGCTCTTGACAACGATGACAAGAAGTTCAACGGTGTTAATTTTACTCATGAGGGACATGTTGGCCAAACCGTCAACGGAATAAAAGTTACCTGCGGCACCTGCCATAATCATTACGAAGGCAACGAGCATTTCAGTGTTAGAAATGACTCTTGTTTTACCTGCCATTTTCTTACTTCAAGTGGTGACAATGAAGGTCTAAACCCCTCTAAAGTCGGTTGTCTCGACTGCCACGATGTCCCCGACAAGACTATCGATCAGGGCTATGTTAAAATCAATCACAAAGAGTTCGCTGAATATCAAACCAATTGCGGCGAATCATGCCATAAAAAACAGGTTAGCGTCCAAAGCAAAGTTGATAAGAATACATGCCTGGCCTGTCATACTTATTCATTAAGCGATAAGTGGACCGCAGAAGAACTCCACCATGATCACACCGCTGGTGAAAAGGTAGAATGTTTCTCCTGTCATGGTACTGTCGAACACGGTGTCTCCGGAGCAATCTCCATGACAGATATGTTTGAATGCAGAAATTGCCACAGCGACACTCACACCGTCCAGCAGGACATTTTCGGAGCCTCAAATCACCCAACGGGTGTTCAGGACGATAAGGTTCTAAGTTCAATGTTCCTGACCCATGTCGAGTGTACTGACTGCCATATACAGACAACCGAAGTTCTTGAAGGCACTGTTAACAGTTTCGGTACGGTTGCCAAGGCAGTTCCTGAGGCTTGTGATGTATGTCATGGCCCCGGTTCCGGTGAAATGTATATATCTTTGTGGCAAGGTGAAACCAAAGAGATGTATGATAAGGTGTCTTCACGATTGTCTAAGTATGAACTGGCGGAAGGTTCCAGCGAGAGTACGCCGGAACGTATCAAAAAAGCCAGGGCGATCCTGGACTCAGTCGCTGCGGACGGAAGCTGGGGAGTTCACAATCATAAATATACCGAGGCTTTGCTGAACCAGGCAAATGAGTTGATAGACGGGGTCAAATAATGAAAACCGAAGATATTGCTGTTAGAAAAAACAGATTCGTTAAGGCTGTTGTTGTTATTGCGGCAGCGGCTATTTTGGTGACGTTTGTCGGTAGAGCCGGCGCATATCCCAAGAGCATGAGAAAGCAGATGCTACGCGGTCCTTATGAGATACTTGTAAAGAAGGGTCTGGATGGGGCGGACCTTCTGTTTCCTGTTGTGATCTTAGATCCTGAAAAGGAACAGCAGTTCGATCAAGTTCTTCCAGTTGTCGGTTCCTCCCTGAAGGTCAAGATCGAACGTTACCTGCCGGACCTTGGCTGGGAGCAGTATGCCGAACCGTCTGAGGACGGTGGTTTTGTGGCGAAACTCCGGGCGGTTGGCCCCGACATCAATCAGGAGATATGGCTCGATTCCGGTGATATTTCCAAGCAGAGCATTACTTCTACTGTCGGTGGGATGGCTATTAAGGGTCTTCGCGGCAAAGTCAAATCCGAAGATGGACAGGCTATTATGAAGCAGCTTGTAAACGCTGACGCGGTCGGTTTGCTTTCGGTGTGGTTCAACGGCTCTAAGTTTCCTTTGGAATATGTGGTATCCGTTGGGGCCGAGATCACGATGCCTGACAAAAAGAGCACGTTCAAGGTGCTTCGGTATCTGCCTCATTACTCGATAGATACCGAGACTAAAGAGGTAAAAAACGCATCGGGCAACCCATATAATCCCGCGATCGAGGTAAGTTTTGACGATGGCAAAACTAATAGTACACAGTGGTTTTATTCGCGTTTTCCCTCGCATCCTCACATGGAGAGCAAGATACCCTGCCGTGTAGAGTTTACGGCTTTTGACCTCGGTGGAAAAGCAGGCAGATATATTATTGCCGCGGGCGATACATTAAAGCCAAAGATGTTTCTGAAAAAGCCGGATGCGCGTTTGACAGTTTTGCCATTCATAAAGGCGTCTACGCTGGTCTTCAGGAGATCGCGCCTGACGTTGTCGAATTTC
>DAOWHR010000010.1 GCA_030641315.1 Anaerohalosphaeraceae bacterium
CGGTCTACGCCAAACCGATGCCGCCGTTCATGCTGCGCAATAATAACTTGCAAGCAGTACGACATTGCCATACAATCACAAAAGAAACCCAAACACTATATAAATTTATCAAAGAGCAAATGTCGGGCCGAACACTATTGTACCAGGATTCATTATAACAATATTAACTTTCCCGGGTGTTATCGTACACGAAGCCGCTCACATGCTTTTCTGCAAAATGCGAGGCGTCCCTGTTTTTGATGTCTGCTTCTTTTCATTCGGAAACCCCGCAGGCTACGTCATTCATGGAGAAACCGACAACTTCAACACAACATTCCTAATCTCGGTTGGCCCTTTCATCATCAACTCTCTGCTCTGCATTCTGATATGCCTGCCAGCCTTCTTCCCCTACTACGTCTTTGAAGTCGAGCACCCATTGACATACATCCTTTTATGGCTGGGACTTTCGATTGGAATGCACGCATTCCCATCAAACCAGGACGCATCTGTAATGTTCAGCCAGGCCAAAATAGCCGTCAAAACTATGAACCCGCTCGCAATCATTTCATACCCTCTCGTAATAATCATATACATAGCAAATCTCCTGAGATTCTTCTGGGCCGACCTCATCTACGGAGTTGCAATAGGAATCGGACTGCCCGCACTGATACTAAGAAATTTATGATCTACAGACCTTAGCAATACGCAAAATCTATTTCCGCCGCTGTTGTGTTATCATGCCAAACCTCTAGCTGGTGATCGTAGGCATTATACAAACAACCATAATCGCCGCCTGCATCGCAGCGATTGCTTCTGCCGCCGCCTTACCAGCAACATCTCCGTTCGCAATCTGCTCGATACGTTTTTTCCGCCCTTTTAGCTTCTTCTTATCGAAGATCACATTCAACAGCCCCGTATTTCTGGCAAGCGAAACCATCACCACTGTCCGCACATCGACTTCGCTGATATCAGTAAATATTGCCTCCCCAAGCCTCCCGATAAGCTCACGCTCAGGCCCCGCATCGACCTCAGGATAAACCTTCCGCTCAAACAAAAACAGAACCTTCCCAACATCCATTCGCAGCACACCCCGCACGCAAAGCCCCTCAGCCACACGATGCTTGAGCCTCTTGACTCCTGCAAACTTAGAAACCCACGTCTGCGCCGAACCTCGTCTCTTCGCCCCGCATATCTTCCCCAGACACTCATCGATAACCGCATCCCCAACCGGCTCATCACTAACAATACTTACAAGCTTACGCTTCCCCTCATCGATAGCTATCCTCTTGTGCAGCAGCAGTTCAGCCAATAACGCCCCGCCAATCGCATAACCGTACATAGAGGCCTTACCCTCAACGGTTCCCTCATCATCCTTCAATGCAAGCAGCAAAACCTCTTCATGTAAATACAATTCGCCTTCCCAAGCCATTCGACATACCTTTCATTAATACAACTCATCTACTTCATAAGACGCCCAGTACCAAAATACGTTACATTATTTCTTCCGTCTCTGGAAACTTTTGTTTATAATTTCAGTATATAATCTCAAAATATGTATTACGTTCTTGCGGCAATATAATCACAGGGCGACCGGATTATCCAATCTATCCGGACGCCCTGCTTAACATCATCCTCTTCAGTTCGTCTCAACATGAGGTTTCATCAGTTCTCTTCGACAACCTCATAAATTAACTCTTCCAGCCATTGAGATGCCATTATCGCAAGATCGGGCATACTAACAATATGATCGCAGTTAAGATCAGGCGACCTTCTGCAATGCAGGATCGGAGTAAAGAAATAATCCTCAGTCTCACCGATCCAGTATCCCCTTGCAGGACCGGATCCACCGTACCCGACACTCAAAGCACTAAACGTCGCCGGCGGTTCCCATGGTCTCGCAGACAACGTAATTCGCATCCAGATCGGAGGAACATAATTACCGCTTATACCGCCCACCCACGGATGCCAGCTAACAAACGGAGGCGTCGTAAACCGATAGATACCTGGCGACAGTTCCGTCAGCAACTGGTTGCTCACTGCCCATTCACGAACAAGCACTGGCCTTGCCGCACTGTCACTGTTACAGTTTCGGATCGGTATAACATCATCCCAGTCGCCGTCACGGTTGAAGTCAAGCCATACATTAACATACAAACGCTTAACACTTTGATTCACCCGAACGATATAATCAAAATCTGACTTCCCGCATGAAGGAAGCACCAGCGGAACCTTAACACCGTCATCGGCCCGGTCACGGTTCGACAGATCACGAGGCGGTATCAGGTTGTTGATCATGTCCTCATCGTAACCAAAATCGGCTTCAACTTCCAGGGACACATCCGCACCAAGATGGGCTATCGCCTTTGGCTGCCAGTGATACGGACCATAAGGCGGCGAACCAATTCGATATACTGTAGGATAATTCGCCTTAACAGTAACCGGTAGCGGCCCCATTGAAGTATAAGCTGTCATATTAACATTGAAACTGTTGCTGCTGTCAGGTGCGTCTCCAAGGTCAGCACCTTCCTCAGGCTCTTCGATACGAACAAGGTAGTCTTCAACCTCACCGTTTCGTGCAGCCCCGCCGTAATGCAATGGACCAAAAGTATTATACCGGAAACGAGCATAAGTCCTTGTGTCCAACGCGATAGCATGAGGATGAGGCGGAACATCGAACTTCAGATCGTTATCACCAAGGTAAACTTTTTCCGCCCCGAATATATGTTCGCCAAAATCATCCCAGTCGCCGTCATGGTTAAAATCAACCCATGCGTCAAGATACCCATCCACCGAAGCCCAGACCCTTACTTTCGCAGGCAGTCCCGGGATCATCGGTGTCAAAAACTCAACACCTTCCTCGTCGTCAATATCATTGGTATCGTCACCGTCTGCCGCAAGAGTCGGCTGACCATCTTGTTCAGCGTCTATCTGCGGACAATCGCAATCAACAAACGGATTACCAAGGTAAATTGACCTGTCGACAAGATGACGTGCGCCATTGCGAGCCAGCGTTGTCGGATAAGTATTGCAGCGAACAATATCATCGTCATCGCAGCGAAGTTCAGGAGCATCGCCGAAATCGAATAGCGGCTCAGGAACAACCTTAACCATATAGTCCTCGACCTCACCATTATCAGCAGGTCCGCTATAACCAAGATTTGCGCCGACCACGTCCCCTTTTACAAATCGGAAACGTGCATAAGTCGCAAATGGCCCCGCGTAAAGCCCGGGCGTAACATGGAACTTCAGATAGTTCACACCAGCGGCCAGCATTTTACCGGCAAATATCCGCTCACCGGTATCATCCCAGTCACCGTCATTATTCATGTCTACCCATGCCCAAAGAAGTCCGTCACAAGAAGCGATCACCTTAACCTCAGCGTCCTGACCAGGAACCAGCGGACCGCCAAAGAATACACCGTCCTCATCGTCAATATCTGCAAGGTCGTCACCGTTAGCCCCGATGGTCGGCTGCCCGTCACGCTCACCATCAATATACCTGCCCAGCCGAACTCGGGGATCGATCTTGTGACGTGCCCCGTTATTAATACGAAGAGTCGGATAACCACTCGGCACAAAATCACCGTCAGGCGTATCGCCAAAATCCAGCTTAGGATAAGGATCGGGATTGATCGTTACAAGGTAGTCTTCAACCTCACCGTCTTTCGCCAAACCATAATAATTTAGTCCGCCAGTTGTGCTGAAACGAAAACGCGAATAAGTCTGCCGTTCCGCATGATCGGATATCGTATTCGGAACATAGAACACCATAACATTCGGCCCCTGCGTCACCGGACGGCTGTTGAATATTTTCTCGCCCCAGTCGTCCCAGTCACCGTCATCGTTAAAGTCGATCCATGCATCCATAAAACCGTCGACCGACACGGATATTTCTGCCGTCGCCGTCGTCCCTGGAACAAGAACCGCTGGCAGCTTAACTGCCTCCTCATCGTCAATCCCATTAAGATCATCGCCGTTACTTAGCAAAGTAGGCTGCCCGTCGTCCTCTGCGTCGATCTGGATCACGGCAAGATCAGGATTACCCATAAATATCCCCGGCCGGATAACATGACGTGCGCCGTTACGAGCCAGCGTCGTAGGATACGTGTTGCACTTTGCAACCGTCCCGTCACACTTAGTCTCGTCAGTATCACCAAAATCCAACGGCACCGAAGGGACATCCTCACCGGTAATGACAAACGCCATATCGATTTGATCCCCTGCAGGACTGGGAACATCCACCCACCCGACAGTTGAACTCATCGGCAGTTTCGTCCACATAGCAGGCATACCAAAATGATTGATCGATGTCTTCCAGCCAATATTCGCCTGAGGCAGACCGACGTCAGTAATGGCACTTTGAAGATGAACCACAAGCCAATATCGCATCCCTTCTTCCTGTTTGAATGGTTCTTCTATCTCGGTGATATTGATCAATGCATATTTCGTATGATTGTCCTCGATCACTTGGTCTTTGGGATCAATCTCACAAGGACACAACCAACCCTGCAAGGATGGCTCTTCATCACGCCACGCAATTTTCGCATCGCCAAGTTTCCACAATGCCTTGCCCGGCTGGCCGTTGGCATCTTCATGGATCCCGACATACCTGCCGATCACTTCGTCGACAATATCGTCTTTCCACGATACCCAGATGTGAATGTCAGTGATAGCACCGCTCTCGCCGCATCGGAAATCATCCGCACCCGCCATCCGGCTAAGACAAACATCCCCCCCCTGCCGATCAGGCAGCTGCGGATAGTGCATCTTGTGCCCGTCCTCGGGAACCCAATGCCCCCGCACTACAGGAACAAGTACCAAAATGCACACCGTAAAAAACATTAGTGTCTTTCTCATAAGTTTTCTCCTTTCACATTATAAGAATTTTTAGAATATTTGCGCGCAGAACTCCCTGCGCCAAAATAATGAACAAATCTCAATGGGAATTTTTACAGAACCACCACACACACAGACAGAAAACCCAATGGCCAAACGCTTTAACATAACATCTCACCCGCTTTCGGGCTTAACCTCGCGACCGTACAAAACGGCCCGGGACCGCATCAGGAACGGCCGCGTCAACCAAGTCTCTTAATATTTAAAAACTACCACCGACAAAATACAAGTCAAGTAAAAAAAACAATTCTCATAATCTTCGAATTTCACAAGAAAAGGTGTCGTCAATCTTCACTTTCAAGGAACCTATGGACTTGCTTTACAAACCCTTACCTGTACGCTTCTTAAGATACCTCTCCTGATGCTCCAAAGCCTCCATCTCAGTCGCCTGCCCCGCATCCCCCTGCTCTGCCATCCACGCAAACAGCTTCCCTCGAAGCTCCTTTTTCACCTTCGCAAACTTCGGTTTCTCCGCAAGATTGTCCCACTCATACGGATCCTTAACCACATCATAAAGTTCCTCGCCAGGCCGATTCTCATACCGCTCAATCTTATCAGCGGCCTCCGAATCATTCTCAGCCTTCTTTCGCCAGGAAGCGTATATCCCTTCCTTCATCACAATATTTTGAAACTTAACATCAGGCGTCAAATTCACAATATACTTAAACCGCCTGCTCCGCACCTGCCGTATCCCGTAATGATCCGAACCGTTAATGATCCCCCGCGTCGTCATCAAGCCGTAAACATACTCCTTATGCTCATCTTTCTTACCAAGCAGCACCCCAAGATAGCTCGCCCCGTCAAGCACCGCGTCGGGCTTCCCCCCCGCCGCCTCGACAAACGTAGACACAACATCGACATACTCGATCATCGCCCCGCTAACAGAATCCGCCTTTATCCTCCCGGGCCACCTCGCAACAAACGCATTCTGCAATCCCGTATCATAGCACGTCCACTTCCCGAAAGGCAGACTGCAACCCTGCTCGCTCGTAAATATCACCAGAGTATTTTCCTTGAAACCATGCTTGTCCAGCACCCCCAACAGTTCCCCAACCTGCCCGTCAAGATAAGTTATCTCAGCAAGATACTTAGCATACCCCTCCCGCGTCTCCGCAGTATCCACAAGATAAGGCGGCAGCTTCAACTTATCTGCCTTATACCTGCTAACATCCCCCTTGTTCCACGGCGTATGCGGCTCATTCGAACATGCGAACAAACAAAACGGCTTTCCCTCAGCCTTTGCCCCTGCCACAAAACCGTCAACCGCTTTCATATCAGGGTTCTTGTTCCCCGCCAGATACTCAAACGGAAATACCTCCTTAGTCGCGATATGCCTCTTACCACTAAGCCCAACCCGATAACCCAACGGTTTTAAATAATGAACAATGCTCTTCGTCCCCGCCTTCGCGTAAGCATGGTTCGGATAAGCCCCGCTCTTAACCGGATACAGACCCGTATAAATATTGTGCCTCGCAGGCGAACACATCGGCGCCGCCCCAAATGAATGACTAAACCGCATCCCCTCACCAGCCAGCCGATCTATATTAGGCGTATACCCCTGCCCCCCATAACACCCGATATCACGATAAGTACAGTCATCAGCAAGAATAAAAAGAAAATTAGGCCGCTCAGATTTCATCGCCTTACCAAAAGCCTCACCTGCCCCGCCAATAGACAGCCCAACAACACCAGCACCAACAACCTTCAAGAATTCACGCCGACCAAATATTAACGCCATAATTACACCTTCGCTTTGCCTGAAATAGGTTTTCATTTATTTTCATCAGCACATTTACAAAATCTCCCCCAATTCTACTAACATTTCCCTTCTATTCAAGCTATCTTTAGGGTAACTTTAGTTATTCACTGATAAAGAACATACTACTTATATGGAGATCATTATGAAAACTCGCCCCAATCAACTAACCAAAGCCTGCTTAACAATCTGCATAATACTAATCGCAATCCAATCCCCCGCACTCGCCGCCAACACCGACTTAACCCTCTTCCACACCTTCCCCGCAACAGACTGGCAAAGCCATTGCTTCCCCATCGGCAACGGCAAAATGGGAGCAATGACATTCGGCGACACAAACACCGAACGAATACAGTTCAACGTAGACTCCCTCTGGACAGGTGACCAAAACCCATCCGGCAAATACGACAAACAAGGCATGGGCGCATACCAGAACTTCGGCGAGGTCATCATCAACCTCGCCAATTCGTCAGCCCCACCAGCCGTCCACTCGCCAAGTAATCACAAACCATACTACGCCGCCGAATCCATCGAAAGCACAACAGACTCAAACCCAAAAACAAAATGGTGCGTCGAACACAATAACCGCCCGGTCCAGTGGCAGCTCTCTCTCCCCGAAAACCAACCCGCCGCAGTTAACTCATATTCATTCACATCCGCCCCCGACGCACCCAAACGCGACCCAAAGAACTGGAACCTCACCGCCTCAAACGACCAGCAGAACTGGACAACCCTTGACACAAGAACCAACCTGCCGTCCTTCGACAAACGCGGCCAAACGAAAACATTCTCATTCGACAACGGCCGCAAGTTCCGCTTCTACCGCTTTATCTTCCAGCCCAACGAAAACATCCCGCGCCTTCAGCTTGGCGGAATCACCCTCAAAGACATCGACCTTACCACAGACTCACCCGCCGCCGAAAACTACCGCCGCTCGCTCGACCTCTCAACTGCCGTCCACACCGTCACCTACACAAACAACGGCGCAACATTCACCCGCCAGTCCTTCTGCACCACCCCCCACAAAATACTCGCGGTACGCCTTTCCGCCGACAAATCAAAACAGTACACAGGCTCCATCAGCCTCAACGGCGCACACAAAGAAAAAACGTCAGCCAACACCAACCGCCTGACCTTCACCGGCCAATTCGCCAACGGCCTACAATACGAGGCACAGCTAATGCTCGTCCCCACCGGCGGCAAGGTAACCGCAGAAAATGACACACTAACATTCGACAACTGCGATTCCCTCCTCGTCCTGCTCGCCGCCGACACAAACTACACAATGGATTACTCAGCAGATTTCTTCACAACCCACCCGCACAACCGGCTGTCCGCACAACTCAACTACGCCGCCGCAACACCCTACGACACCCTGCTCGCCCGCCACATCGCCGACCACCAAAGCCTCTTCAACCGCGTCACTCTCGACCTTGGCCAAACCGACCCAGACATAGCAGCCCTGCCCACCGACAAACGCATCGAAGCAGCCAAAACCAAACTCAACGACCCCGACCTCGAAGAGGTCCTCTTCCAGTACGGCCGTTACCTGTTAATCTCCTCATCACGCCCAGGCACACTCCCCGCCAACCTCCAGGGCCTCTGGAACAACTCAAACACTCCCCCGTGGCACAGCGACTACCACACAAACATAAACGTCCAGATGAACTACTGGCTCGCAGAACCAGCAAACCTCGCCGACTGCCACACTCCCTTTATCGACCTCACCGAACAGATCATCCCCCCAAGCAGAGAAGCAACCTCAAAAGCGTTCGGCACAACAAAAGGCTTTACCTTCCGAACCTCTCACAACATCTACGGCGGCAACGGCTGGAAGTGGAACACTCCCGCCAGCGCATGGTACTGTCAGCATATATGGGAGCACTACGCATTCAGCGGCGACACCGAATACCTCCGCCACACCGCCTACCCCATCCTCAAAGAAGTCACACAGTTCTGGCAGCAGCACCTAAAAAAACTCCCCGACGGCACACTCGTAGCACCCAACGGCTGGTCCCCCGAACACGGCCCCGAAGAAGACGGCGTATCTTATGACCAGCAGATCGTATGGGACCTGCTCACAAACACCATCGAAGCTTCCGAGATTCTGAAAATAGACCACCCATTTAGAACACAAGTTGAAAAAATGCGATCAAAACTCCTCGGCCCGAAGATCGGCAAATGGGGCCAGCTCCAGGAATGGGTCAACGACCGTGACGATCCAAAGGACCAGCACCGCCACACCTCACACCTCTTCGCAGTCTATCCGGGCAGACAGATATCAATCTCCAAAACTCCCGACCTCGCAAAAGCAGCCGCCACCTCTCTCGAAGCACGCGGCCAATCCGGCGACAGCAGACGTTCATGGACCTGGCCATGGAGATGCGCACTATGGGCAAGACTCCAACAGCCGCAAAAAGCATACAACATGATAGAGGGCCTCCTAAAATACAACACAATGCCAAACCTGATCACAACCCACCCACCCCTCCAGCTCGACGGCAGCTTCGGAATAACAGCAGGCTTCTGCGAAATGCTCCTACAGTCCCACGCCGACGAAATAAACCTCCTGCCTGCAATACCCAGTCAATGGATGGATGGCTCCGTAACAGGCCTCCGAGCAAGAGGAGGATTCCAAATAGACATAAAATGGAAAGACGGAAAACTAACCGAAACAGCAATAACACCAAACCACACAACAACCCGCAAAGTAAGATACGGCACAATAACAAAGACAATAAGTTTCAAAAAGAACCAGAAAATAACACTAAACGAACAACTCGAATATTAGTATACAACAATCCTGTTCTTATCGGCAAATTGAACCACTCAGAGGCCCGCCCGTAAGGGCGTGTTGCCCAAATAGATTCTTGGGCGGCTTTTTTAGATTATATGTTGAGGTGCTAAACAGATGACGGACACTTGGTTTGCCAATTATGCCGCTCGGTTCTGTTTCATTTCATGCATTTCTTCATATATCACAGGGCTTACGTAACCCAATGAAGCATGTCTTCGTTTTCGATTATAGAACATCTC
>DAOWHR010000137.1 GCA_030641315.1 Anaerohalosphaeraceae bacterium
GCGCCGATTACAACCACAATAATCAGATAATTAAACGTGCCCACATTAAAAAACACCACCTCCAGCGGGTAAAAAAAAATACAGCACAGCAGAAGAACCAGACCGAGATAGCTTGGCTTGGGTGTTAGGTTCAGTATTTTGTTTTTACGCTGATGCAGAAAATAGAGACTGAAAAATGGTATCAACACACCATGGGACCACGTGCCGTCAGTGTCCCAGCGGTTTCGCAGCTTAAATATCTCATCACGAAACAGATACCACACCAAAGCCGATAAAATAACGACCTTAATAAAGTTAACTGCACCGAGATCAAGCCAACTGCGATCTTGCACAACGCCGTTGTTCGCTGAATCAGGATTCAATTCTATTTTGTTAGTATTTGACATTAAACCGTCCGCATTTTCACATTGACTGTTAAAAACATCGCTGCATGAATCACATAGCTTGAACTTAATAGTGTTAGCCAGAGATTAAAATCCGCTGTACTGGCCTCTATCTCGGTAAGCGAAGTTACGGTCATACGTAAATCCAAAACCGTATCTCGCGGTAAACGCTTCACGAAGTACCGCAAGGTATCTTGCGCTGCCGTGAGTGCCGACATTGATAAGATCGTAAGGCTTGATAAAGAAGTCAGGCTGCTCGCCGCTTGCTATCTTGACAAGGTCGACCATCACTGTTATTTCCCTGTTCTCTCCGACTCTGCGGATGATTTCAACCCGGTTAGGCCAGGCTAATTCGCTAAGACCGCCTGCCATTGCGATTGCCTGCTTAAGAGTAACAGGTCTGCCCGTAAGCGGTACTGCGCCTCTGCTGTTAATTTCGCCAGTCACAAAGAACTCGCCAACAATATCAACAGGAACATGGATTGAGTCATTCGGATGGATAACGATGTCATACTTCGGATCGCCGCCGAACAGCTTTCCTCTCGGGATCTTGATAACACGCGTATGTGTCCCGCCGCTGCCGATCTCTTCCCAGCCGTATGAAGAACGTTCTTCAGGTTTAAGCTCCTCAAACTTAGGCTGCGCCGGTTGTACTGGTTTCACTGCGGGCTTGACTTCCGGTTTCTTCTCCGGAGCCGGTTTAACGCTCGATTTAATGCGTATCCATTTTCCGTTTTGAAAGACCCATTCAGTAGCTCCGCGTTCAGCGGCTGATGCCTCGCCTTCTTTCTTAACCGTTTTGGACCCAATACCCTCAGGAGCTGCCAATGCTTCAAGGTCGTTGTCAATAACGTCCATTGTCAGTACGTGATTTGATCCGGCCGTCATATCGCTGATTGACGGAGAGATGGCCTCAAAATTGCTGTCTTCAAAGCTTGGCATCATGCCGTCAGAAGAAAGAATATCATCAAGTTCGGCATCGCCGGAATTAACATCGCCGCCCATAACGTCTGTGGATTCTTCAACACCTGCCGTATCCTTATCGATAACCGGATCATCTATGCGCCTGGTAACATATATATAGCTGACGTTAAATTGCTCGACGCCGCCCGCAACTGCAAGCGCACGCGAAAGACGGAAGTCGTAACGAGGAATACGGTACTGACCGTCACCTTGAACACCGTCGCCGCTGATAGAATAGATAAGTTTTTCTGACTGTTGCAAAGTCACCGAAACCGATGGGTTCAGCAATATGACTCTGCCCGTTTCGCTACCGGAAAGAACGTGCTTGATCTTATTTTCAAGTTCTATTTCAGTAAGGCCTTCTGCCTGCACAAATCCGACATCAGGAATGGATACCTTGCCGGATTCCGTAACCTGGTAATTGGCAACATGAGCAAGTCCATCCTGGAGAAGTTCAAAGATAGATATCCCTATCAAATCACCGGTGCCGAAAACATAATCTTCATGAATTGCGACCAGATCTTCAGGCCGGGGATCCTCAGCACCTGCCCACGTCGGATCAGGCTCATCGCCAACCCAAAGTGTGTCAAGAATTATATTCTGAGCCGGAACCTCGCGGAAACGGCCTATCTTCGTAGGATCGAGATAATCCTTCGCGCAGCCTGAGATTGTAATTAGATACAAAAATAAAATCGATCCGTAAAAAGCCGTCTTGCGTACCATTATATTGCCTCACGTCTTATAACACTATCTATTATATACTATCCGACTATGATGGCCCCACAGCCATCGTTATTTACAAAAAAACAGCCACTATTCGCAACTTACCTGACGAAAACTATCGGCTTGTTATAAAGACTTCTTAACTTATTTTTCGTCATAAGTTTACCATCTAAAGTAAATTAGACAGAAAATGATTATATTTTCTGTCTATCTGCTGGTCAGTCAACAAGAGCGTAAGCTGAATCCAAAGGATATTCTAATTTTAATTAATGGCAACAATGAACATAAGTTGCTTTTAATAAAGGCTTTATCGTAATTATTGCCGTTGCGATGTAAAAGATCTTCCACAGTTGCCGTATTATACTGCTTCTAAAAACATTATGTTCATGCACTGCCAACGCTGATGCTCAATAATGCACGCTAGTGACACTGATAATGAGTTTTTCTACGCAAAACAGCACAAATACCGATCACCACCCGATAATCCCCTTTGCTTCTGCACATAAGACGATTGAAACCGTTTGCCTACAGTGCGCTCAATTTGCTATATTCGACCTGCAGCAGACGCTGTCGCTTTTGACCCCTGTTTTTCACGGAAACTTCAAGTTTCGTAGGAGTTGTCTTATTAATATCTTTTAGGAACTTATAATTGTAGCAATAAGTTGTATATCTTGATTGATCCGATTCGTCGACAAGTTCGACCATGTCGATACGTTTGGTGCTGACATTTCTATAAGCAGTCTCCTGAACTCCATCGTAGCTGGCAACTGCTGTCGGTTCGTACCATACCCCCGCGATCTTAACAGCATCTGCCGCCTCTGCAACCTCACCGCCAAGCATATCGGAACCAGCAAGCATACCGAGCATCAGCACACGGGCTATCCGTTTATCGCATAGAGTTTTTTCAGTTTTGACATCCGCCCCGGCTATCGTTGAAAAATTAGTGCCTGCAAGCTTCCAGACGATATCGCCCTCAGGCTCACCGCAAGAGATCATCATCTCACTTGAACTGCCGCAGAAAGAGTGCTGCTGTTCGGTAAGATAAACACTTCCGTCAGCATCGAAGTATGTAACAACGCACTTGCCCTTTATCCCTCCGCTGTTGCAACCCCCGATGGTCTGCCATGTTCCGTCGTTTGATTCATTACCATTAAAGCATCCGCCGAACATCAATGCCAAACAAACAAAACCGGCCGCAAAAACTCGATTCAAAATCATGCCATTATCCTTAAAAACTGGAACTGCTGAATTTAGTAGTATAGTGTTTCGTTTCAGTAACTCATAATTAATAACCGCAAACGCAACAAATTGCAAGCATTCACATGCAATACTAACATTTTTATGCCGACTTCCGCGAATACAAACAATTACCTTAAAACAACTTACATTATGGATACGTAATTCTCAACTTAAAAAAACTAAAGATTTTGCCAAAATATCAGTCAGTAAAAGTAATGCCCTGTCCTTTGAGTCTTGGTTAGTAGGCTCAATGTCCCATAAAATCACAATTCGTGGCATTATTAATCTATGTAATCAATACCGAAAAAAAAGCCGGCAGGGTGATCAAACCCTGCCGGCTTATGAATTGTAACGTTAACTTTGTTTATTTAA
>DAOWHR010000427.1 GCA_030641315.1 Anaerohalosphaeraceae bacterium
TCGGTAAGTTAATTGAGCGAATGCCATACAAAGAAACTGGTCCATGCAGGAGAATTTTTGTATTTTGCGGTCGCCATGATATCGTTTGACGCATTTGCGGAAATCCCAGTGAGGGAGCAGGTCCATGATTTGAGAAAAAACTGTTCGCCCTGTATTCATAAGCCAATCCTTTATGAGGAAATGGCCTAAATGCTACAGGCAAATTGAAATCGTTTGTAGTTGTTTTATTGGATAACATATTGTAATCTATAAAGTTATAAGAAAATCAAAATTCAACAACCGGACAGTAGTGGTTAACAGTAACGACCTGAATATGCTTTTTCTTAGTGCTCATCCTGACGATGAGTGCATTTTTGGCGGCGGAACACTTCCTTATTATTCACAGGTTAAAGGTGTGGATGTAACTTTACTGGCGATGGCTACCCGTAATGCAAATGGTCACGACCCGCTGATGTCGGGCAGTAAGAGCCGTATGCAGGAGTTGCGTAATGCTGTCGATGTATACGCGGGACAAGATCTGGGTTCCGGAACTTTTAACGAATTGGGGCATTATATAACCGGCAACATAACCTTTGTCGAAGCAGGTTTGATCGATACGGGATGCTGCGGTGCCAATCCGTTTGACAGTTGGAGCGACAGCGGTGACGGTTATGGCTGGGGGACCAGTTATGGAGTTACACAGGTTACGCCCGGCCTTGGAAACAAGGATGGTCTCACCGATGGCAGAACGGTAGCAACATGGGTGATCGCTCGTGAAATTCGCCGCTGTCAGCCGGAAGTGGTAGTGTCTGTCCATGACCTTGAAGGTGATTACGGTCATTCAAACCATGTCGCCAGTGTAATAGGTCTTATCGAGGCATACGAACTTGCAGCCGATGCAAATGTTGACATCGACGGTCTGGCCGCGTGGCTTGTCCAGAAACTCTACATTCGCGGTGATTCATACGATAACCGAGACACCATTGCGTGGGCCGATTTTGCAAGTGACGGCGGGATCAATTCATTGTTCCATGATTATATGGAAGATCCGACCATTGACGGCTACAGCCCCCGGACGGTTGCTGACTGGGGTCTTAACCAGCACGCGTCACAGGGCAGCCCGGATGTTTCAACTGTATTTAGAGCCAGCGAAAATTTCAACGGTCATCACTCGGAATGGTGGACGCTTTATCGCTCGACCGTCGGTGCTGATACTACTTCGACATTTACTGTTTCAGGAGATACCACTAATTCGACCTATATCGATTGGGCCAGCGGTGATTTCTTTGAGAATGTCGGTCCAACGAATTAAAAACTGCCGAATAGTATAATTAATCGTATGTCGATGTGTTCTTTACACGGCTTCATATACAGATTTGAAATAACGAAGGAATTTTCATGAGCAGATTGAATTATTTTGTGTCATTCTGTGTACTGCTTCTTATTTGTTCAGGGTTCTTTTCGCTTGATGCTCCCTGTTTAGCCTCAGACCAGTGTCTGTCCGTCACGGGTGATCTGAATGATGACTGTGTAGTCAACATGTCGGATTTTTTGATATTGGTCGATCAATGGCTTGATGAGGAATGTACCTGGCCCAACTGCGCCGATGTCGATGAGATGCTTGGCGTCGATCTTGCTGATTATGCATTGATAGCCGACGACTGGCTCCAGCAAGGCAGCCCTGTTATCATAAATGAGTTCATGGCCCGCAACGATACTACCAGAACAGATGAGGATGGGCACTATTCGGACTGGATCGAACTGCATAATATTTCTTCATCGTCAGTGGATCTTAACGGCTGGTTTTTGACCAATGACTCTGACGGCTCCAATAGCTGGCAAATGCCGGCTATTACAATAGGCCCCGGGCAATACCTCATCGTGTATGCCTCAGGTAAAGACAGTAGCAATCCGGCGGCGAATCTGCATACTGACTTCCAACTTGGAGGCCTTGGCGAATACCTTGCCCTGCTGTGGCCGGATCGCTCGGTTGCTCATGAATATTCCCCGCAGTATCCGCTTCAGGGAGAGGATATTTCCTACGGCATGACTTACAACGATACGATAGATCAGTACGTTGAGGTATTCTTTACTACTCCCACTCCCGGAGCTGCTAACAGTTCTTCTCTGGCCAACCTGGGTCCGAAAATCACTGAAGCAGTTCATCTGCCGCACGAACCGCTAAACGTTCAACATGTCATCGTATCAGCGAAAGTCGATCAGAATATCTCCGGGGTAGATTCGGTCACGCTCAATTATCGTGTAATGTATGGCTCTGAGGCATCGGTTGAAATGCTGGATAACGGCATCGATGGTGACGCACTTGCCGGCGATGGTATATATGCTGCGAAGATCGCCGCTGAGACTGCTTTGCCCGGTGAGATGATCCGTTATTACATAACAGCATCAGATACGCAGGGCTTTCAAAGCAGGCTTCCGTTGGGACTGGATAACAGCGGAGATGATCAGTCGCCGCAATATTTCGGTCTTGTTGTTGTCAATCCTGCTGTAACATCTAATCTGCCTGTCCTGCACTGGTTCGTGGATAATACTACCGCGTCAGAAACATATGGGGGCACGCACGCCTCGTTGTATTTTAAAGGTAGATTCTATGACAACATTTTTGTTCGCACTCGCGGATCCGCTTCTCGGAACTGGCCAAAACACAAATTCAAGTTCGATCTGTTCGGTGCGGTCTTTCAATACAGCGATCAATACCCGCCTGTCGAGGAGTTTAATCTACAGTCTTATTATCGCGAGATGCTTAACTCAGGCAATACATCATATATGCGTGAGAACATGGCGTTTCAGTATCTAAACGACGCTGACGTTCCGGCCTGTAATACGATGCATCTTCATGTTCGCAGGAACGCGGCCTATTACGGTTTGTTTTCGTTTATCGAACAGGTTGATGATACTTTCCTTGAAAGACACGGCTTTGAACCTAAAGGCGCGTTGTATAAATCGATAAACTGTTGTTCTGGAACTCTCAAGCCATTGTCTTTAGGTTCATATCCTTCCTACTATAGAAAGGTGACCGACACTGATCAGCCGTACAATGATCTATATGACTTCACATACAATATTAACGCGTCAAATCCGAATCGGTTCAACTATGTATTTGACAATGTCGATCTGCCGCAAGTAATCAACTACATGGCTGCGCAGTGCGTGATGACCAATCATGACCGGCTGACAAAAAATTATCATGTTTACCGTGAGCCGGATACGCTTCTGTGGCATCTGATGCCATGGGATATGGATCAGTCATTTAATATAGGCAGATATCTTACAGAGGAAAACTGGAAGCACCCGTTCTACGGCAACGCGGACCATACTCAGGAACTTTCTGGCGGAGTTGCCAATCCTAACTGGCAGAATCATATCTATACGGTCATATTTGATAATCCTGTAACACAGCAGATGTACCTCAGACGTCTGCGCACGCTCATGGACAGGTTCCTGGCTAACGATTCGGGGCATTTCCACCAGATGGCTTCGACGTATTATGACCTCATCCATGACGAAGCTGACCTGGACAACGCAAAGTGGGGAGCAGGCAACATTAACAACGGCTACAATGAGATCGCAAACATTAACCTGCCAACCAGACGCGATCAACTCTTAAATGTGTACAGTTCTGCTGGCTTGGGAATCATCCCTGACTCACAGCCGGATAGCATAACATTGAATTTTGGGGCAGTCGATTACAATCCGTCCTCAGGCAACCAGGACGAAGAATACATTGAACTGATCAACGCCAATGATTACGCGGTGGATATATCCGGCTATAAGATCACCGGCGGTGTTGATTTCACTTTTCAACCCGGAACTGTCATCCCCGCGACCAGCAGTCTGTACGTCGTACCGAGTGTTTCAGCGTTCAGAGGTCGCAGCGAAATCCCAACGGGCGGCCAGGGTCTTTTTGTACAGGGCAATTTTTCAGGACATCTTTCCAGTTGGGGCGAAACACTGCATCTTCTCGACACAAGCGGCATCCTGATCGACGCGTTCAGCTATGAACCGGACCCAAGCGGTCAGCAGAGGTATCTCAGGATCACAGAGTTGATGTATCATCCCGGGCCTTCACAGACAACCGGCTCCTATGTAGACGATGATCTTGAATTTATCGAACTTAAAAATATCGGCGTTGATACTCTTGACCTTACCGGTGTAAAGATGACCGATGGTGTGCTGTTCGATTTTTCCGGATCAGGTCAAACCGAATACGACACAAGGCTTATTGACATCACGGATACATGGAAGTACGAGCAGTCTAATACCGCCCAGCCGACAGACTGGACAGACACTGACTTTGGCGACACCAACTGGGAGCAGGGACCCGCATTGCTATACGTAGAAGGTTCGGCTTTGCCGGCAGCGAAGAATACTCCTTTGACGCTGGGCGCTACAACTTACTATTTCAGAACTACTTTCTATCTGGATGCCGACCCGTCAGTCGATACAATATCGCTAAATATTAATACTGTCATAGACGATGGAGCTATCATCTATCTCAACGGCACCGAAGTCCTCCGTATCGGGATGACGACCGGGGCGGTAGAACACATAACATTTGCCGATCGGACCGTGGGTAATGCGATCTATGAAGGTCCGTTCGTGATCGACACGTCAGCTCTGGTTCAGGGCAGCAATGTTATTGCTGTTGAGGTACACCAGAGAGGTTCCGGCAGCAGCGATATTGTTATGGGCCTGACTTTGGATGCTCACATTACAAAGACCGCTTCGTTAACTCCCACTACATTGGCAGGCGGCGATTTTCTTTTACTTGTAAAAAATATTGCCGCATTCAGCGAACGATACCCGCAGGCAATCGAAAAGATCGCAGGACAGTATTCCGGAAACCTTGACAATGGCGGTGAAACGATCAAACTTGAGGATTCGACCAACAGTACGATCCTTGAATTCACATACAACGATAGCTGGTATGCAATTACAGATGGCAGCGGGTACTCGCTTCAAGTGCAGAATGCTGATGAAACGGACCGTAGCCGGTGGGGTAACAAAGACGGCTGGCGACCCAGCGCCGCCGTTGGTGGAAGCCCGGGAATTGAAGAACCAGGCGATATCCCTGAAGATGGAGCGGTAATCATTAATGAGATTCTGGCCCATTCGGACGTATATCCGAATGACTGGATCGAGTTGCACAATACAACCGGTCAGCCTATCAATATTGGCGGCTGGTTCCTAAGCGACAGCGACAAAGATGCCGCAAGCCTTAAGAAATTTGAGGTTCCGTTGGGAACAATAATCCAAGAGAACAGCTATATCGTATTTACACAGGACGATCACTTTGGAAATGACCAGGCAAACGGCTGCCATACGCCTTTTGCGTTAAGTGAAAACGGTGAAAAGGTGCATCTGCTCTCCGGTGCAAGCGGGCAGGCCACCGGATATTATCAGCAGCAGGACTTCGGTGCTTCTGAAGTTGGCGTCTCTATAGGCAGGTATCAAAAAAGCACTGGGATATTTAACTTTGTCGCTATGGCGATTCCAACACCTGACGCAGTCAATTCTGATCCGAAGGTCGGCCCAATTGTTATCAGCGAAATAATGTACCATCCTCAAGAAGGCGGTTCGTATGAAAAGGATGAATATGAATACATTGAACTGGTAAACATAAGTGACTCAGCCGTACCTTTGGGATATTTCGATTCCCAGGCAAATGAGTATGCTGGCTGGCAGTTCACCGACGGCATTGATTTCACGTTCCCACAGGGTGTGTCTATCCCGGCTGGCGGCACGATAATAATTGCTAAAAATATCTCGGCATTTAACCAACGCCATGGTACCATCTTTGGAGTGCAGTTATTTGGGCCATTCGAAAATGATACGAATTTGAAAAACAGCGGTGAAAGGCTGCAACTTGCAAAGCCCGGAGACGTCGATGACCAGAGCGTTAGACATTATATCCGCGTCGACAGGGTCAACTACAGCGATGGTTCACAGCCTGACGATCTTTGGCCGTCAGAGGCTGACGGACAGGGAAGCAGTCTCAATCGAAAAGTACTTTCGGATTACGGCAATGATGTAGCCAACTGGCAGGCTGCTGAGCAAACACTGGGAGAATAAATGGAACCACAGTTAGTGATTTGTGAGAAAATTTAATGCATTCAGAAAAAACTGAGGACCAAAGCGTGTCTGCAGAAGGTTCTGCCGACACTGTTGTTTTAAACAAGGATAGAAAATCTGAGAGAATTGCTTCACTTGATGCTCTTCGTGGCTTTGATATGTTGTGGATCGTTGGAGGCAGCGCTCTGGCGGGCAATGCTGCCAAATATTTCGAATGGCCATGGCTCAAATGGTTTGCCGGGCAGTTTCACCATCCTTCATGGGAAGGCTTTACCTGCTATGATCAGATATTCCCGATGTTCCTTTTTATCGTTGGTGTCGCGATCCCGTTCTCTATAGGCTCAATGCGCAAAAAAGAACTTTCAAATCTACGAATCTATTTCAGGATAACAAGACGATTCATTTTATTGCTTATTCTTGGTGTAATTTACAACGGCGGCTTGCAATTGTCCGGCTATGAGAACACTCGATTCGGCAGCGTTCTTGGGTTTATTGGAGTAGGCTATTTCTTTGCCGCTTTGATAGTTCTAAACTGCCGTATCTCCACACAGATAATATGGTTTTTTGGTATTTTACTCGGTTATTGGGCCGCAATCGAATGGATTCCGGTCCCCGGTATCGGCGCCGGAGTAATTACCCCCCAGGGATCATTGGCAACATACATCGATCAGGCATGGATGCCGGGAAGATTTCATTTCGACCTCTATGATCCGCAGGGTATACTGCCATGTATTTCCTGTATATGCACTGCCCTGGCTGGGGCCATTACGGGATACTGGCTCAAAGGTACAGACAGAAACAAATGGGTCAAAGCAGCCGGGCTTCTTTTTGGCGGTATCGCTTGTGTGGCGATCGGAATCTTCTGGGGGCAGTTTCTCCCGATAATCAAAAATCTATGGACAGGTTCGTTCGTAATGCTCACGGCGGGCATAAGCTTATTGCTGCTGAGCATATTTTATTTCATCATGGATGTTCTGAGCTTAAAAAAATGGGCCTTCTTTTTTACGGTCATCGGAGTCAACCCCATTACAATATACCTTGGGCAGCGATTTATCAATTTCCATCACACAAAAAACTTTATGTTTAAGGGACTTATCAGCCAGTTCGATTCTTCTCTGCATGGTTTACTGCACAGCGTGTTTTTCATTGTTACATGGTGGCTTGTTCTTCTGTATTTCTATCGCAAAAAAATCTTCCTAAAGATATAGATTGGAAAATGATGAAGCGGACACTTTTGAGTATAATTAAAATATTACTGGTAATCGCCCTGGTAGTCGGCATATGTCTTTCTCTTGTGAAACTTGCTGAATGGAAAGATAGAAAACCTGTCATAAAGCCCGATGCACAGGGAAATATCTTTCTTGAAGCAGCCGATGCTAGTATTGCAGGCATAGGCACAGCAAGATACAATATTTTGAACGGAGTAAAAAATATTGGCTGGTGGGATCATACCACACAATCACTTCAGTGGCGTTTTATTGCCAACAAGCAGGGACTCTACGAGGTGAAGTTGAATTACGCCTTGCCTTCTGGCTTGGAAACAGATTTCGTACTGTCCGTCAATGACCACCAACTGAATTGTGTAATAACCTCGACCGGCGGATGGGACCAGTGGCTGGAGGTTTCTCTGGGGCAAATCAATCTGACTGCCAGCCAACCTCATATCGCAAGTATAAAACCTCTCAGAACAACAGGTGGTGTGGGTATTATGAATTTGTGCAAATTACATTTGAAACCAATCACGATTGCCAAGCAGGAATAGGACCACCGTTCCGGATGGCTTTCAATACCTAAAACCGTCTAAAACCAAGAGCCTAAAAAGAATAGACCTACTGGCAGAAAAAAGGATGAAAGAATTATACCACAACCTACTACCTTATACACTGGCCTCAAATCCGAGAAGTAGGATAACGTAAGATATGTTTCGCGCTTTTTAGAAGTAGATTAAAAAAGTCCTTTCTCTGGTCGATGGTAAATAGAACGACTATTAACCATTGTTTCAAAGAAAGGACCCATTATGCAAGAATATCCATCGGCAGGAACGGCA
>DAOWHR010000203.1 GCA_030641315.1 Anaerohalosphaeraceae bacterium
CTTATCGATCCAACAAGCCTGTCGATGCTGCCAAAGAAAAACGCTGACAAAATAGACATCAGCGATCTGACATTTCCGCCTCGTGTAAAGAACCTCGGCCTCTGGAACATCAACAGCGAAGTTGCAGGCAAGACTCCCATCGAGATAACCTACCTGACCAGTGGCCTCTCATGGCGAGCCTTCTACATGGGAACTTTGGCCGAAGACGAAAAAACAATGCGTCTCCAGGGCTATGTACGCGTAACGAACAACTCCGGCGAAGACTACGAAAACGCACAGACCCGCCTCATCGTAGGCAAGGTCCACCTCCTCGACCGGATCGCCGATCTCGCACGCAGAAACGAACCCTACGGCAGACCGGGCCTTCCGGTGGTTACAAACAAGGTACGCTATGCTGGATTTGCGGTAATAGAATTAAAAAGTATGGACGAACTATCTACTAAACTCTCTTTTGGATCCGGGCTAAAGGCCAAAGAGATTCGCAAAGAGGGCCTCAGCGAATACTTCCTCTACACGATAGAAGGCACCGAGACGATCCCGAACCAATGGTCAAAACGTCTGCCAAGTTTCGACGTTGACGACATTCCTGTAATCAATCTGTATAAGCAGACGGGTCTTGCGGCCGCATCATACTCCAATCCGGTTATCCGCTATCTAAGTTTCAAGAACGATACCGACCACCAACTCGGCGATACCCCCATCCCCGGCGGCGCGATGAAAGTCTACCGCGGCGTTGACGCACAAGGCCATCTAAGCTACGAAGGCCGTTCATCATTCAAATACATTCCCGTAAACGAAGATATTGAGCTTAACTTAGGCGCAGTTACCGACGTCATCGTAACATCGAAACTGACCGACTACCGAACCGCAAGCTATCGTTATGACGGCGATGGCGATATCGCAGGCTACGACGAGATTTTCACCGTTAGCATAACGGTAAAAAACACCCGCGACCTGCCGATCGAGATCGAGCTGAAACGACAGACAGCGACTTCACACTGGGATATTGAAAGCAACAAGGATGCGGATAAATACTACGAGAAGATCGATGTGGATACTTTCAAATACACCCTGAATCTCGAACCTCAAAGCGAAAAGGCCGTAGAGTATGAACTAACAAAATACCACGGCCTGCGCACAGAAAACCGCTCCGCCAATAAATAATATCGACCTTGTTTTGGTGTACACCTGTACGACACACTCATTCCCCGCACATCCTTAAAAATACGCCCGAGAGGACTCCAACCTCTGACCTTTGGTTCAGGAAACCATGGGGTGAAATACGTAAGGCCCCGTAATGGCAACAACTTAACGCATGCTCCCAAACCCAGTACACCGGCAATAACACCGAGTGTAAACAGATTTGCCGGAATTACAACTTGTCATCGACCGATGGGAACACTTGCCAGAGGAGGTGATTGCGGCTATAGTTATGGGGGTAAATATTAATTAACCAAGCAATGGAATACTCAACATGAGGATTTCAAGGATAATAATCGCGACTTGAATTAAGCTACAATTCGAGATTATTATCCTCATCCTCATCCTCAAATACTTTAGTCGCAATTTGATTGCGAACATTTTCACGAGATGGATAATTACTCACGGAAATTATTTCAGCTAGTCCATCGCTTCCTAGATACTTTACTAACATGCGAAGATCTTTTCGCATCTGATGTATTTTATCATAGTTGTTGCCATAATCTTCCAAGTCCATACTCTTAACAAGGCGATCAAAATCTACTACTACTTTCCCCGTGAATCTTTCAAACTTTCTGGAATTAACTTTTGAAGTCCCACTATTGTTTCTTTCAGAATCAGATGACATTTTGCGCAGAAGCGTAAGCATTTCGTCTAAAGTATCCTGTTGGCTTCGCACAGGTTCCGTTGGGCCAGCAACAGTAGATGCTTTTATGATTTCCGCCACTTTTTCCTCTAGTTGAGGCCATAATGTTTTGAAAAGCATATCAAGGGTAGCGGTTGGGAGAGATTGTTGCGGCCCAGAAGACTTCTCGATAGCAGAGTTTATGGTTACAAGAAGTTCCTTTATTTCTTTCTCGTTAAAATAAATTCCTTGGTATCGTGATAACGGCAAATTCAGGTCTGTTTTTTTGAGAGCACCAAAAAGTATCGGGCATACTCTTGCATTCTTGGCACTTTTTGCAATTGCGCCAGCTTCAAATAGTATCCATGGGGCTGTTAGGTTGTCGCGGGTAAGGCATAGTATGCCAATGTTTGTGTCCGAAAGTTCCTGTGTAATGTTGGCGTCCCAAAGCTCACCTTTTTCAATGTCTTGAGAAGAAACGTACGGAGTCACCGCCTGAATGATCCCGTTGAGCCATGTCTGCAATTCCTCTGCAAGTTTCTTGCTTATATCCCCAGACCAGCTTATAAATACTTTCATTAATACCTCCAGATTCATTATCTAATTCACATGCGAATAACAACATAGTGTAAGGCGATAGGGTTTGTCAATGAAAATCATCATTCATTTATGATGTCCAGTATGGCAAGAAAGGCTTTAGGCTAAGTGTGTTGAGGTCAGTGGAAAATAGATGAAAAAAAGTAATACGCCCGAGAGGACTCGAACCTCTGACCTTTGGTTTAGGAAACCAATGCTCTATCCTGCTGAGCTACGAGCGCAAGTTATAATTTATTAAAGGTTTACGCCAACAAATAATAATGCAATATATCGGAAGTAGTTTCTGGTTGCAATTCTATTATGACGTCCACCTTAACTTGTCAGGCGTTGAAATATAGCGATTCAGCTGAAATATGCAAGGGTAAATATAGAAGTTTTGGTAATCATTGGATTTGCGACGACAATTCTTGTTTGTCTAAGGCTGAGATCAGCAAGCCCCTTTTTTCTGATCAGTGGAGTCAGAGAACAATAAAGAATGATTGTCCGATCTTCATCATTTAACTCGATTGTCCGTCATGGTTTCAATTTCCGTATGGTCAAATAGCCGATGCTCAAAAGCAAAAGTGTACAAGGTTCCGGAACAAGAAGCACTTCACCAGCAACCGTTTCCCCATCAAATGTTCTTCCGAGATAGCAATTTATCGGGTCACCATTTGAAAGTATTCCCGTTAAATTTGTTTGTAACTCTGTCACATAACCGTACGGGTGGTTAAAGTCGGTGCCATATATTGTAACCTGGTGGCCCCATGAGTAGATACCCCTGAACAATCCCCCATAAATGAAGACTTCGCTGTCATCTACAGAATTAATATCCCAGTTATTTGTACTTCCGCCATATATGTATGCCTTACAGTCTCCCCACACATCAAGACCAGACACGCGGCCGCCGTCAGTCAGTATTACAGTCGTAGGATGTTTATATAAACTTTTTTTTACTCATAGACTTTTATCTATAATATAATCGATAGTATGTGTTCCACCATCATCTAATATTACTACAGCAAGTAATGCCTGCTGAGAGAAGCAAGCAGCAACTAATAAACCCATAAATATGTTTGCACCAAAGCTTCTTTTCATCATCCTATCTCCAAAAATACAAGTATCACCCTACAAATATTCATTATACTTCAGAGTAAGAAAAAAAACAAAACTTTAAAGGAAGGGGCTGTCTTGTGTCTTGAACTTCGGGAATTACTTGAGTGAAGGTTAAGTAGAACAAAAAAACAATATTAATGTTAAAACATTAGTTATTGATCTCTTAGAGAGGATTTAAGCCAGTGTAAAATGCAATATGATTTCATTTAGAGAAGCAATAATCCAACGGATTACTGCTCTTTTTACAACAAGATTCCCTGAGGTGACTTAATTTTTTTGTCCCACCACCGGCCGGGTTTTGTCCCGATACGGGCAACTTCTTTCGATGTCAGCTGAATCCCGTTTGCTTTGAGCGACTTAACCCGCACCTGCCCCGGGTCGAATGTCTGCTGGCTGATCCGCTGACGTTTGGTTGCCGTATATTTAACATACAGCTTTTGGGGCAGATCTGCACAAAACAGAAGAAGCTTCGCGTTTTTCGGTATATAAGCATAGTCAGAGTTCATAATAACCCCGCCAACCTTAAACCGCTTTATGTGCGTAACTCCCCACTCGCTATAAACCGCCATAAACTCAAGATCACGATTATAGAAACCGCACCAAAGCAGCTTGTCATCGACGTAATAGGTCTCAGGCGGCGGCATAACAACGAACGTACCGTCGTTCTTAAGAATAAGCAGCTTGTCAAGCGAGGAACATTGCAGCTTTGGATCGCCTTTGGCGTTGTAACCGAGGAAACCCTTTTCTGTGTCGAGGTTAATAGTCAACTCGTTGGCGGTCAGCTTTCGTTTGTCAGGAGCCTTGAAGGTCTCTATGCTGGTGCAGCGAGGATATACAGGGCCGTAATTATTGATGAGTTTTTTAAGATACTTAACTGCGTAGGACTTGATGTTGCTAAGATGTTTCTCGACTTTTTCAAGTTCGCTAAGGATCGCTTCGATGTCTTTTCGGTTCTTGTTAATATCAAAACGCGAGATGCGTTTGATCCGCACGCCGAGAAGCATTTCAATATCTTTTTTGCTAATATCCCGTTTAAGCTGCCCCCTGAAAGGTTCAAGCCCCTTAGCTACTGCATCGACAACAGCTGAGTAGGTTTTGCATTCTTCGATTTTTTTGTAGATGCGATTTTCAACGAATATCTGGATCAGGCTTTTCGAGTGAAATTCCTCAAGCAGATCGTGCTTTCTAAGATTTAGTTCACGTTTCAGGATCGAAAGAAGTTGTTTAACGTTTGTACGCAGCACCTGACTGGTGTTCATTTCCACAGGCCGACCGTTGCTGATCACTACTATGCTGCTCGACAGGGTGGTTTCGCACTTGGTAAAGGCATAGAGCTTCTGGATGGCTTTATCATGGTTGGAGTCTGGAGAAAGGACGATCTCGATTTCAACTTTTTCTGCGGTAAAGTCGTTGATCGTTTTGACTGGAACCTTCTTCTTTTTGACTGCGTCCTCTATCGAGCGGATCACCAGTTCGGTCGTTTGGCCGCACGGCAGTTCAGTGATCAGAAGTTTGTGGTCACCGACTTTGTTAATTCTGGCGCGAACCTTTATTCTGCCGAAGCCCTTATTGTACTCGCCAACATCCATCATACCGCCGGTCTGGAAGTCGGGAAGGACATTCAGTTTGGCAGGTGATTTCTTTGTCTCATGGATGATCTCGATCTGGGCACGCAGCAGCTCAATAAAATTATGAGGCAAAATACTGGTCGATAAGCCCACCGCGATTCCTTCGGCACCGAGCATCAATAACAACGGCAGCTTGGATGGCAGCGTAACAGGTTCTCTGTTGCGACCGTCATAGCTGGCAATAGTGTCCGTAAGACGTTTGTTGAATAATTCCTGCCTGGCAAGTTCCGTCAGCCTGCATTCTATATATCGAGACGCCGCCGCGCCGTCCCCCGTAAAGATGTTGCCGAAATTACCCTGGCCTTCGATCAGGTATCTTTTGTTCGTCAGGTTAACAAGGGCATCGCCAATGGATGCATCGCCGTGCGGGTGATACTGCATCGAGTGACCGACCACGTTTGCCACTTTGATAAATCGGCCGTCATCCTTCTCCTGCAAAGAATGCATGATACGCCGCTGGACCGGTTTCAGACCGTCCGCAAGATTTGGGATCGCACGTTCGCAGATCACATAAGAGGCGTATTCCAGAAAGTTATGATCGACCATGTCTGTCAGCGGGCCGTGACGCTCATGGGCTGGGATGTGATCGCCCATGTCCGCCGTCGAAACGCCGTTACCTTCGTCCGCGGCAACATCGTCATGGGGGGATTTATCTAATGACTCGTCATCGAACGAATCAAACAGGGATTTCTGCTGCTCTTTGCTCATTAGTTATCTTCTTTGTTAATGACAAGATTTTCCATAATATAGTTTCGTCGCTGCTGGGTGTTCTTGCCCATATAAAAGGCGAGTGTTTCAGAGACGCTGTGTTCGCCTTCGACGGTAACGGGGGTAAGTCGCATTTCCTTCCCGATGAAGGCTTTGAATTCGGACGGAGATATTTCTCCAAGCCCTTTAAAACGTGTTATCTCGTATCCACGGCCTAATTTTTTTATCGCGGTGTCACGCTCTGATTCGCAGTAGCAGTAAAAAGTTTCTTTCTTGTTACGTACCCGGAAAAGGGGCGTTTCCAGAATTTTCAGATGCCCGCGTTCGACAAGCTTTGGAAAGAAACGCAAAAAGAAAGTGATCATCAGGTTGCGAATATGCAAACCGTCCACATCGGCATCGGTCGCCAGGATGACATGGTTATAACGCAGATTATCGATCGTGCCTTCGACGTCGAGACTTTTCATAAGATTGAATATCTCTTCGTTCTTGTATAGCGCGTCCTTTTGCAGGTACCACACGTTCAGGGGTTTGCCCTTTAAAGTATATATCGCCTGGGTATTGACGTTGCGGCAGCTCACAATCGATCCTGCCGCCGACTGGCCCTCGGTAATGAAGATCATCGTGTTCTCATTTTGTCCCTTTTTGTGTTTGTAATGCTTTTTGCAGTCACGCAATTGAGGAACCCGTATCGATATCGCCTTTGATCGTTGACGGGCCAGCTTTTTCACCTCCAGAAGCTCTTTACGGAACTTCTGTGTTTCCAGGATCTTATTGATCAGCAGATCCGATTGGGATTTGTTGCTGTGCATAAGCTTGATGACAGCTTCCTGAACCCTGGTAACAATTTCCGAGCGAATTTCGGTGTTGCCCAGCTTGTTCTTTGTCTGGCTCTCAAAAACGGGATCCTTTAGGCGGATCGAGATCGCGCCAAGCAAACCTTCGCGTACATCGTCGCCGGTAAACTTCTTTTTTGCAAATTCGTTGATGCCCCTGAGAATTCCTTCACGGAATCCGCTAAGATGGGTTCCGCCATCGCTGGTGTACTGACCGTTGACGAAGGAGTAATATTCCTCATTGAATCGATTCGTGTGGGTAAACGCTATTTCCAGGTTCTGGTCACGAAAATGCAGAGGTTTATATATCTTCTCGAAAGATGTCTCATCTTCGATCAGGTCCAAAATGCCGCCGTTAGAATGAAACCGCTTGCCGTTATAAAAAAAACTCAGCCCCGAATTGAGATAGGAGTAAAAACGAAGTCGCCGTTCTATGTGTTCTTCGAGGTACTGATATGTTTGAAAGATTTTCGCATCCGCTTCAAAACTCACAAATGTGCCGTCCGGTTCGTCGGTTTTGCCTTTTTTTATTGCTTTGACGAGTTTGCCTTCTTTGAAATCCGCCCCTGCGTATTTACCGCCTCTGTAGCTTCGCACCGAAAAGCTGGAAGACAGGGCGTTGACCGCTTTCGTACCCACGCCGTTAAGTCCCACGCTGAACTGGAAAACATCATCGTTATACTTGGCGCCCGTATTTATTTTCGATACGCATTCTACTACCTTGCCAAGCGGGATACCTCTGCCGTAGTCGCGCACAGAAACAACGTTATCCTCAATGGTGATCTCGACCTTCTTGCCGCAGCCCATAATATATTCATCGACCGCATTGTCGATAACCTCCTTAAGGAGGATATATATACCGTCATCAAAGTGGACACCTGTCCCCGTACGCCCGATATACATTCCCGTGCGCAGCCGAATATGTTCCAGTGACGAAAGTGACTTGATTTTATCGTCCGTATATTCATGTTTTTTAGTTGTCATAGATGGTCGTTTATTGCTATTAATTGTCAAAGAATACTTTAAAGAGATACAAATTGAATAAAACTTTCCGATTATCAGATCGGTATTGTGAAACATTCATTATCAAAGTATATCAAGCCAATGCAAGAAAAAAATTTGCATCGAAAACACCGGGTGGTTGCTTTTTTGGGTGCTTTTAATGTTATTTTATAGTATAATAGCCTTTTATGAATTATTTTTGCAAAGACTGAGTTCATATGGAGTGAGGTGCTAAACAGATGGCGGACACTTGGTTTGCCAATTATGCCGCTCGGTTCTGTTTCATTTCATGCATTTCTTCATATATCACAGGGCTTACGTAACCCAATGAAGCATGTCTTCGTTTTCGATTATAGAACATCTC
>DAOWHR010000005.1 GCA_030641315.1 Anaerohalosphaeraceae bacterium
GGCTCCAACCTTCTGATTCCTCCATCGGTATGTTACCTCGACCTGGCCGCTGCCGCTGCCCCTGCCGTTTCCGATCACAAAATCATACCCGACACCGTCCCAGCCATTGTGCTTGTGGGCGGAATCTATTGAACGCATATTCCCCGAACTTACAGCCGAATGGTGGATGACTATGGCCTTCCATTTTTTTTCAACTGCCTTGCGAGGATACCAACTGACTGGAAAATCACGTCTGGCGGCAGTCACAGCAGGTGCCTGTTTTTTGGGAGGTACAACAGGTCTGGCTCTAAGAAGAGCATTTTCCAGGCGTTCGTCACGCCCAACAACCATTGCAACATGTGCATTATCATCACCGCAACCGGCAATCAATAGAATTAAAGCTGAAAACAAAAAAATAAAAATCCGTTGTGCCATTTTGATCTTACGTTCCTTTCAAACCAGACGCCATTTAGTCACCGGGCGTCGGTTTTGCCGCTCCATCCTGGCCGCCGCGATACCTGACCATGTGGATACGATTACCTTTGTCATTGAACTCGACCACATCCATGTAGGAACGCATCAGCAGAACACCCCGGCCGCCGGTCTTTTCCAGGTTTTCATCGCTTCTCGGATCCGGCAACGCCGATGGCTCAAAACCTTCACCTTCATCAGCAATAGTAATATCAAATTTACTATCTGTTATTTCCCATTTAATTTGAACGCTCTTGTCCGGATCAAAGCCATTGCCATGCTTAACAGCGTTGACCAGACCTTCTTCAAGAGCCAGATGGATCGCGAATATATCCTGATCGCCAAAACCGCTTCTTTTGATCTCTTCAACAAGTTCTTTACAAACCTTGCACGCCGCCAGCTTCGTACTGCCTATCACTACTGAATTGCGACCTGAAGATTTGGAATCCATAAATTATATCGTCAATAACAATTAAATTCTTGATATGAACAACTAAAAACAGGCTTGAGATGCTAATAATAATACTCTGCCTGCTTTTTACGGCAAACTGATTCCCTGAGATTGCACATCAGTCCAAACTAGCTGCCGCCTCGTCAACATCGGCACAAATATCAAATACCTTGTCAAGCCTGGTTATACGGAATATCTCAGCGATCTTCGGGTCGATGCTGCAAAGACGAAGTTGACCATCAGATTCGAATACTTTCTTACTGACACGGATCAACAGCCCAAGAACCGCGCTTGACAGGAATTTCACGTCTTTAAAATTCAATATCATGTGTAAACCGGAATTTTGATCTATCAGAGGCAATAGGCTCTCTTCGAGGGCCTTAATATCTACATCTTCCAGTATTTTTTCATCAGTGAGGGTCACAACTGTAACATTATTTATGTACTCAACTAATATTTTAGGGTCCATCTTTTTCTCCAATTAAGAAATATCGCGTTAACAATAGCTGGAAATCATCCTATTGTCAAGATTATTGCATTGGAGAGAATTCACTGTTTTTTATTTTTAGACCAAAAAGCTCTTGCAAATTTTGATAATTGTGGATAATATCGTCTTGCAACGTTGTTCAATATAGCATTGTCATACAGGGCGGGTCAACTTGGATTGCTTAATAGAATTGAAATAATCTTGTTTTTGTCTGTTTGTGTCTTGAATTAAGTAGTTAAGTGAAGTGTTTCAGGATAGCATGAAAGCACATCTGTGGAAGTGCAAAAAAAGCTACACCTATATTTGCATCTGGTACAGTTTAAAGTTTTTTATATTCAATATGGATTGAAAAGTCTGTCTTGCTGGTGCAGGACAGTTTAAAAAAGGGCAACTCTAATAATTGCTTTTGATAATAAAATGGAATTGTTAGAGTTTCCCGTAACGTTTTATTAATTTTTTACGGAGATAGAAAAATGAAGATCAGTCGATCTACAGGTTACGCATTGGTAGCGGTAGGCTTTATCGCTCAACATTACAAAGACGGTGCGGTACTGGCAGCGAGAGTTTCAAAAGAGTATGATATTCCACTCGAATATCTGCTTAAGATCCTCCAGCAATTGGTTAGAGCAAACGTTCTGAGAAGCAAAAGAGGGCCAAGGGGCGGTTTCTTCCTTGCACATCCAGCAGAAGAGATCACACTGCTGCAGATCATTGAAGCAGTTGACGGACCAATGCTCAGCCACATGCATCTGGCAGAACAGACAAACAACGCTCCATTCAGCCTTAAGATGGAAGTTGTATGCCAAACTGCTACCGAAGAAGTTAAGAAACTTTTCAGTGCGGCAATACTTTCCGACCTGCTTGCTGAATAGTTTTTGCTGAATTATGGATATTTCTAAATTTCAGCAATGGATAAGCGACAAATACGAAAAGCGGGACCGGCAAAGGGGTACCCCTGGAACGTTTATGTGGTTTATCGAAGAAATCGGAGAGTTGTCAACAGCTTTGGCAGGTGATGACTTTGCGAACAAAGAGGAAGAGTTCGCAGACGTCTTTGCCTGGCTGTGTACGCTGGCCAACATCAACGATGTTGACCTGCAAAAAGCATGTGAAAAATATGTAAACGAGGATGTGTCAGGCTTCAAGTAATCTTGACCTGAAGCGAACCGTATACAACAAACAAAAAGAGACGGTAGATTGCCGTCTCTTTTTTTGTATTGTGGTGAACCCTGTACACTAATCAAATGATGTTCTGGAGATGAGAATGACAGAA
>DAOWHR010000355.1 GCA_030641315.1 Anaerohalosphaeraceae bacterium
TATCCTGAACAAAGCATGCTGTTGACGGAAAGACCATCTCCGGGGTAATTGTCGTAACGATTATCAAGTCGATCTCGGTTGCCTCCATGCCCGCTTCGGCCAGGGCATTTTTCGCTGCTTGCGTTGCCAGCGTTGCCGTTGTCTCGCCTTCCTGACAGATATGTCTTACTTTAATCCCAGTACGAGTTGTTATCCACTCATCTGAAGTGTCGACAATCTTTTCGAGGTCCTCGTTGGTTAATATGCCGGAAGGAACTGCAGAACCGGTTCCGGCTATTACGGCATTAATACCATTATTTCGCAGGCAGTTTGGATTAATCACTTACAGGCCTCACCGAACTGGCAGAGAGATATTTAACGATGTCGTCGTTGACTTTCTGCGTGTAGAATTTTTTCGACGCCAATATAGCGTTTTTGATCGTCCTTGATTTACTGGAACCATGGCAGATAACCGACGTGCCGTTTATTCCCAACAGCACCGCACCGCCATACTCATGATAATCATATTTTTGATAGATACGCATCATCACAGGTTTGAATTTCATCGCGAGCCGGAGGCTTTCACTGACAAGTTCGTGCTTGATGGCCTGGAAAAGACCGTCAACGAGACCTTCTGTAAGCTTCAAAACAACGTTGCCCACAAATCCTTCACAGATCGCGACATCGCAAATGCCGTCAAATATATCTCGGCCTTCGATGTTACCGATGAAATTAATATTGGGATCGGAATCCAGAAGCATACGGGTTTTTTTGACGAGTTCATTGCCCTTGGCAGCCTCGCCGCCAATACCCATAAGGGCTACTCTCGGTGATTCGACTCCGTATACCTTACGAAAATACACACTGGACATCAACGCATATTGGTAAAGATTGATAGGCTTGCATGAAACATTCGCTCCTACATCGCACATTGTCACCGGACCGCCAAACGTCGGCAGTGTAACGGCGATACCAGGGCGATTTACGCCTTCGAGATTACGCATACGAAGCTGACATGCCGCGACACAGGCGCCGGTATTGCCGGCAGAGATCACAGCATCAGCCTCACCGTGACTGGCCATCTTGGCCATGACAGCGATAGAACTCTTACGCTTGGTCCGGATCGCCACAACAGGCGAATCGTCCATACCAACGACCTCGGGAGCGTCTATGATCGTAATGCCTTTAGCTTTTTTCCTGGCCGATGACAGATACGTTTCAATAGTTTCTTTGACCCCAATAAGGATCAACTCGTCTTCCTTGTCGAGTATTTTTCTGGCTTCAAGAACACCGTCGATTATTTCACCCGGTGCATTGTCGCCGCCCATAGCATCGATAGCGATACGCATATTACGTGCTATTCCTCCTTGCTGAGGTCTAATGTGATCTTGGAATTTACATAACCGCACTTATCACAGGCAGCATGTGGGAGCTTCGCTGTGCCGCATTTCGGACATAAGGCGTAGTTTGTCGGCTTGATCGCTTGATGAGCACGCTTTGTGCGGGTTCTTGTTTTACTGATTTTCTTCTTTGGTAACATATTCTAAAACTCCAAACATTATTGCATTATTGGCACGTAACAGCAAATGATTAATGATCCTACTTTTCCTGACAAATTTTAATACGGTCTTGTAACAAAATGACCATGTTAAGTAAAGGATATTCTTGGAAAACATGACTAAATAGCTACATCGATTCACTTTGTCAAGATAAATAACATGCCAATACCAGACGGTTAGGGTCGTCAATCCTCTGGCTGGAGGTTATCAATAGACAAATTTGAAGCAGAAAAGTCTTTAAAAACCTGAATTAGGTTCTAAATCCCCAAAACTGGACTTAAACTGCAGCCCTGTTGTTGGTTACAATGTAATATTCTTTATTGAAGGCAATGGGGCAGTTTTCGGTCCGATGTGTATCTACTTAAATGGCTGTTTTGACAGCCTGAACACGGATAATTCAAAAAAAACTGAACCAGCCTCAATTCGTTTTGGACTCTGTGCCGACATCCACAAAGACATAATGCATGATGCCGATCAAAGGCTGCAAGCTTTTATTGACCGAGCCAAAGCCGAAAATCATCTATTATAAGCCGGGAAAAGTTCCCTTATAAAGGGAAAGAGATACCGATTTTCGTCTATTATTTAATATTTGCTCTTGAAATCCATTCCACTTTCCTGTAGAATCCTCGTTTTGATACTACTTAATGCTGGGAGCGGTTCCTGTCCGAAGGTTGGGGCCGCTAACATGTTGTGGAGGTTTTCAAAAGGCTTATGGCAAGAAAGCCATCACGGATGGTGCTTTACGAGGCCGCCTCGAAAGCGAAAAACAAATCGCAGTCTTCTTTTGCGAAAAGGAAGCCCGTGAGGACCTCGTTTTCGGATAGAACCGTCAGGACGGTGTCTCCGATGTCTCGTAAGGGCAGAAAAAACAGGCATTTGAAGCCATATTTGGCTATTGCTGCTGTGATCGTTGTTGTGATTTTGGTTTTGTACGGAGTCTCGAAGCTCGGCGGTGACGGTCAGGTTCAGATCGCAGGGCCGACAGAGACGAACATACCTGACGAGCGGCCGGTGACATTGGCAGACGACCGGCAGGGACCGGATGGTAACGGTGAAGTGGAAGATTCAGGCAATACGAGCGAGGCTCTGGCTCCGCCGTCTCCGGAAAGAACTCAGGAGATAATAGTTGCCAGTTATGCTTTTTCCAATGAGCTTGTGCCGGTTAAAAAGTTTTTTGCCCAAAACGGCATTGAAACTGAGATAGTAAAAAGCGGCAGCGGCTATGTTTTGGTAACTGCTGATAAATATATAACGCCTGCCAAACCTCAGGGTAAGGCTGAGATAGAAGCGGCAAAAAATAAAATTAAAGATATCGGGGCTGGCTACAAGCCGCCAAGTGGATACGGAAGTTTTACTTTCGGCGATATATACGCCAGAAAGTTCCAGTAACGTTTTAATGGAGATTTGTTAGATGTCAATAGATAGCTCATTAAAGATCAAAAGTGCCTTGACAAGACACCGTAACGTCCTTTCAAGAGCCGAAAGGATCGACAAGCTTGTCGAGGAAGAAAGATGGAGTGAAGGTGACTTGGTAACCGGTTTGCCGAAGGTTTCCAACAGGAAGGCTCGTACCGCCAAAAAGGCTCCTAAAGAAGAAGTCGCCGCTGATGAAGAAAAGGCTACTACGGACGAATAGCATAAGGTTGAATAATATGATATGCCGCATTAGGATACGAAAATGGTTTCTCAATGCGGCATATTGTTTGCGCCGATAGTTTTTTAGTTATTTGATATACCCTTAAGGGTAATAAATGTCCGCGGTGAAAAATGTAATAGTTTATTGAAGGGCAATTTGCCGCGAACAAAACGGGAATTTTCAATCGTGATCAGTATATAAGGATACAGAAATGAAGGACGTACTGGCTGACAGAACAAAACTCATTGACGCAAGCGGAATCCGAAAGGTATTCGCCCTTGCTGCTTCATTAAAAGATCCCGTAAATCTCTCGATAGGCCTGCCCGACTTTGATGTCCCTGACGATATAAAAGCCGCGGCCATTGCTGCGATCCAGGCCGGTGCAAACAGATACTCACAGACCTCCGGAGATAGCGAGCTTATCGAAAAGCTGGGCGCACAGGTCACAGCCGACTATGCATGGGCCGATCCGCAGATCATGGTCACAAGCGGCGTCAGCGGTGCCCTTCAGCTGATCTTCATGTCGCTGATCAATCCAGGCGATGAGATCATTTTGGCTGACCCATACTTCGTAATATACAAACACATGGTCAATATGCTTGGCGGCAAGTGCGTCTTCGTCGACACATACCCGGACTTCAAACTGCCAGCACACAAAATCGCCGATGCCATAACGGACAAAACAAAACTCATCATCCTCAATGCCCCGGCCAACCCAACAGGCATGGTTTACTCCGAAGAAGATGTAAAAGCAATCGCACAGGTAGCCGCCCAAAATGACATCATCGTAATGAGTGATGAGATATACGACACATTCTGCTACGATGGCCCGTGTCCCTCCATCGCCAACTACTACGACAATACTCTGTTAGTCAAGGGCTTCAGCAAAAGTTACGCAATGACAGGCTGGCGAATGGGATACGTTGCTGCCAAACCACAACTGAAATTCGTAATGGAGGAGCTGGCAAAGATCCAGCAGTACACCTTCGTCTGCGCCCCGACCCCGTTCCAGAAAGCCGCAATCGCAGCGCTGGATACCGATATGTCCGAATATGTTGACGCATACAGAATCAAACGTGACATGGTATACGATGGCTTGAAAGATAACTTCAAGGTCGTTAAAACCTCCGGCGCATTCTACACATTCGTCCAGAAACCGGACTGGGCCGAATCAGCAACCGAGTTCGTCAAAAAAGCAATCGAAAACAACTTACTGATCATCCCGGGCAATGTCTTCAGCGAACAGGACACGCATTTCAGAATAAGCTACGCAACAACAAACGAAAAGATCGAAAAGGGCCTCGAAATTCTTAACAACCTGGCCGTCAAAGGCTGACCCATTGTAGCTGAGCTGCAATGTCAGGCAAACAAGTATTATAAAGCACACCTCAATTAACAAGTGGGTGTGCTTTTTTCATGCTTTCCACCTAAATACACGTTAAAATATCAATCATATTAGAAAAACTTATTTTTCTTAAAGCAAAACTCTAATCCCAGTCGTGATGTATAATAAGAAATGTTGGTCCGACATTAATTCTGTGAGATGTGCATGATAGAAGACAGGCTGCTTATATATAAATTTAAACGGGGCAGCTCCTCCGCGCTTCAGCGGATTTATGAGAAGTATCACGCGTATCTGCTGACGTTAGCAACTGCTCTTTTAAATGATGTCAATTCAGCTGAAGACGTTGTGCATGACTTCTTTGTGTCATTCGCACAATCAGCGGACAGCTTGAAGCAGGGCGGCAGTCTGAAGTGGTATCTTGCAACATGCGTAGCCAATCGTGCACGAGATCGAATGCGGGCTGCAAAACGTCAGGCAGTGAGCATCGACTATGCCCAGTCAATGTGTTCTGACGCAAACGCGCCCGAATCATCTGCGATATGTAACGAAGAATTGCAATTGTTAAACGGTGCGCTGGAGAAACTGCCGTATGAACAAAAAGAAGTTGTGATTCTTCATGCCAGGGGTCAAATGAAATTCAGGGCGATCGCAAAGCTGCAAAATGTTTCAATTAAAACCGTCCAAAGCAGGTACCGCTACGGACTGGATAAACTACGCGTAATTTTAGACGGGCAGGTATAAATATGAAATCTGCAAAAAGAATTGAAAAATTAATCAGCAAAATAAATGTAACTCCCGACAGCCGGTTGGAGCAGAAAACTTTAGAAGACATCCTTCTGGCACAGGAGAAATCTAAAACAATATCCTCGGCGCAATCACCGCCGAATATATGGAGAATCATCATGAAAACAAAAACAGCAAAATTCACCACCGCCGCTGTAATAATCATCGCGGTCCTGATCGGCATAAACCAGTTCGGCGGTTCGATCGATGGCAGCAGCATTGTCTTAGCCGATGTTGTTAAGAGTATGAAAAAAATGCCGTGGATTCACATGACCGTGACAATTAATTATCCCGACAAAAAAGACACTAAGGAGAATTGGGGATGTTTTGATCCCTCAATCGATATACAGCAGGATTCTGACGGAGCAGTCAGATATATTGATTACGGCAAGAGAGTTATGTATGAATACAATCCAGCTGCCAATGAAATAGTTATTTCACCAAGGACAGATGAATACAACGTTGCAGGGCCTATCTCGCCCTTTGAGATTATTGATGGCTTCATAAAATCGGCCAATGAAGATGGAAATGATATCGCAAGACAAAAGACTGAGCAGGATGGAATCAGCGTTGAGATAATAAGTATCAGTTCAAAGGTCCAGGATATCACACTCGTCTGCGACATCGAGCGAAACCTTGTATTATCGATGACAGCCGAAGCGACCATCCCCGAAACCGGCGCAAAAGTAAACGCCCACGGAGCCTTTGATTACCCCGATAATGGCCCTCAGGATATTTACGCTCTAGGCGTACCGAAAAATGCAACGATTACTGATACAAGACCAAAGGGAAACGTCAAAGATTTAACCGACGAAATTCAACAAAGATTTGATGAGGGAATCGGTGACCACATCGCAGTTATATTTGATTCATATGTTCAAGACGGTGTATTGGCTCCAGCATCGCTTAGCATCATGCGTCAACAACAACCCCAAAAACGCTATGACAAATACCATGCTTATGATTTCCAAGGCAGTAAAAAAGAAATTGTCTCCCTCTATGAAGACATTAAAGGCAGATGGCCAGACTTTACCATCGATCAGGTCCTGGCTCTTGTCAACGATCAGGCAGTGGAACGCCAGCTGCTTTTTGACGGCAAAAAAACGACAATCAAAAATAGATATTCAGGACAGATACACAATAATCAGATTCGCACAGATATTTTTAAAGTAGAGCAGGATGTTTCATTGTCCGCCATCATTTGGCGAAATCCACACGTTCTGACTATGGGAAGGTCCAGCGAAACAAATACTATCGAACCGCTCCCCGATGACCTCCAACGGCCAGGTTTAGATGGCTTTAGGATCCGGACAACTGCTTCAAATAAGAAATATGATGCAGACAATGAGCCATCGTTGGGAACGGATGATTACTGGTTTGATCCAAACAAAGATTACATGTTTGTCGAACGAATCAGCCACAAAGAGGTTGGCCCGCACGGAGGTTTCCCTTATGTGCAAGTAATTGTAACCGAAACTGCCCAAACATTAGATGGCAAATGGTTTCCAACAGTAATTAACACAGAATCTGAATATCAAATGCCAAACGGAAAAACGTCAACTCGACTGCATCAAACAAACATCCTGGTCAGTATTGCCCCGGAATTCCCCCCTGATTTTTTTGATCCAGCCACTCTCATCCAATAATTTCTTCAGTTATTACACAACAGAATTAGGCCTGGCTATTCAGCTCGGCCTTTTTTAATGGGCATTTTTCCTGTCTTTAGGGTTGATGTCCGTTAAAATCAGATAAAAAGTTTTTTCTTAAAGAAAAATGATCATCGTTGGTGTTGTATAATTGACGATCGTTAAGCGGTTCTATGAGGATATGACGTGCAGGAAGACAAGCTGCTTACGGAGAACCTTCATTAAACCGCCCCAGCAATATCGAAGGTTCAACCGAACTGATCTATAGAGATATGAGGATGAAGTTCATGCTTTATAAGAATCAAGTATCTCATATGTCATTTGGAGCCCAAAAATGATCAAATTTGCACTCTGAATCAGAATCTAACACATAAAATAATTATTTAGGCCTTGGTTTTCCAAAAAACTATTGACTTTGCACGTAAAAATTATATAAGCAGTTCGCATGGGATCATTTCTTTTTCTGTGCGCAATTCTGCTAATATGTTGGTTTTACTTCAAAATGTTTTGTAAAGGAGTACGAGGTCTATGAATACGATCTTAGCGGCGTCAACAATAGATTCGGAAATAATAACGAAGATGGTGTTCTATCTCGTTGGCGGTCTCGGCATATTTCTGCTGGGCATGAAGAACATGTCCGAAGGTATGCAGGCCGTAGCAGGCGAAAGAATACGAAAACTAATCGGTGCTGTAACAAACAACAGGTTCATGGCATGTGGTGTCGGAACGCTGGTTACCTGTATCGTGCAGTCAAGTTCGGTAACAAGCGTTATGGTTGTCGGTATGGTAAACGCCGGCATTATGAATCTCATGCAGGCCATCGGTGTCATCCTCGGAGCAAACATAGGCACGACAATCACAGGCTGGGTTCTCGTCCTAAAGATCAGCAAATACGGTCTGCCGATGCTCGGTATCGCGGCGTTTTTCTTTCTGTTCTCTAAGAAGGATAAAATACGTTTCACCGCATCGTTCTTCATGGGCCTTGGAATGGTCTTCTTCGGACTTGCTCTCATGAAGGAAGGATTCAAGCCGCTTAGAGATATGCCTGCTTTTGTTGAGATGTTCGCGAAATTTTCTCCTTCCAGTTACTTTGACTACATAAATATTATTAAGTGCGTTCTGGTCGGTGCCGCTCTGACCGCAGTAGTACAGTCGTCTTCGGCAACACTCGGTATCACAATCAGCCTTGCTGCGACAGGAGCCATTAACTTCCCAGCTGCGGCCGCTCTCGTTCTCGGTGAAAACATTGGAACGACGATTACCGCCTATCTAGCCTCGCTCGGCGCTTCGACAAACGCAAAGCGGGCATCATACGCTCACATGATGATAAACGTCATAGGCGTAATCTGGATCGTTTCCATTTTCGGCCTGTACATACCCGCTGTTGTGAAATTCGTTGGTCTTGACGATGTTGTTTCGCCAACTAACGTGGTTGTAGCTGAATCGGACAAAACCGAAGCTTTCGGATTTAGAATGTGGGAAGAACCAAAAGAAGGTTCCATGCCCGAAGCTGAATACGAGGTCGCCAAAGAAGAATATGCCTCAGCTGCCTTAACAGTAACCGCTGCCATCGCTGCAACGCATACAGGTTTCAATGTGGTGAACATGCTCGTATTCCTGCCGTTCGTCGGCTTCCTCGGCAGGTTCCTCAACAAAGTCGTTCCCGACAAGGCGCATAAGGAAAAGCCTCATCTCACTTTCCTCGATGTTCGAATGCTCGATACGCCAGCGATAAGTATTGAGCAGTCACAGAAAGAGATCATCAAAATGTCCCAGATGACAGCTTCGATGATGGACATGCTAAGAATTCATCTTGCTGCCGATTTTCCGGACAGGTCCAAAACTCCAAAGATTTTCAAACGTGAAAAGATTCTTGATGTAATGCAGAAGGAGATCATGGAGTTCCTCAGCAGTCTGCTCGCTGGTAATGTCTCGCATGATGTCATAGACGCAGGCCGAAGCCAGCTTCGAATGGCAGATGAATACGAATCGGTCAGCGATTACATTACGACAATTCTTAAGCTAAAATTGAAAATGGCAGATACCAACGAAACA
>DAOWHR010000436.1 GCA_030641315.1 Anaerohalosphaeraceae bacterium
GACGCGGAACTTATCACCCAAAATCGATAGCCGCCAGTTTTTTACTTACCGCAACGGTTTGTGCTTCTGTTTTATTTATGACAGGCTGCAAAACACCGATGGATTATCGTCAGGAGGCGGACCGTGTTTCTTATGACATTATTACGAATAAGCAGCTTGAGGCGCTGGGTTCAACCGAAGCATTTACTATCGAAAGGCCCAGCGATACTCTGCGGCGAAGGCTTATGGTCGAACAGCAACTGCTGACGTCCGATGCCGCGGCGATGGGAACCGACAAGATCGAACCGATAGAGCACTGGCCCGACCCAAATTATATTCTTGCCAAGAAGATCAGCGATCAGACGTTTGAGATAGTTGCTGACAAACCCCTGAAACTTACCCTGCTCGAAGCGCTGCAGATCGGCGCACAGAACAGTTTCACATATCAGGGCGAAAAAGAAAAGATATTTAAGGCGGCACTTTCGCTGGACCTGGAAAGAAATGATTTCAGGAATATATTCACTGAGCAGGTCAACAGTAATATCAGCTCGAACACAACAGGAAGCAGAGCACAAAGCGGATATGTCAACAGTTCCGATACGGGATTTAGCAGGGTTCTGAAAAACGGCGCGTCAATATCGGCGAACTTCGCGGTCGATCTTGCTAATCTGCTGACGTTGGGCGGAGCGTCATCGCTTGGTTTACAGGCTGACGCGAGCGTATCCGTACCTCTTATGCGAGGGGCAGGCGAACACATCGTCACAGAATCTCTGACACTGGCCGAACGCGAAGTGCTTTACACTATCTATGAATTCGAGCGTTATAAAAGAACTTTCGCTGTCAACATCGCCACTGAGTATTACGGCGTTTTGAGGCAGCTTGACCAGATAGAAAATGAAAAGAGCAACTATCGCAGTTTGACGATCTCGGTAAGGCGTTCCAAGGCCAGGGCCGCAGTCGGCGAAGACAGCGAGATAGATGTGGATCAGGCGGTACAGGGGCAGCTTAGCGGCCGCAACCGGTGGATAAGCGCCGTTCAAAGTTACCAGCGTGCTCTGGATGATTTTAAGGTGTTGATCGGACTTCCGGCCGATGCCAATATTGAACTTGAAAGCGGCGAACTGGATGACCTGATAGAATCAGCTAAAACGATCATCGAAGTTGAAGACGCTACTACTGACCCCGATGAAGATACGGCTTCGGCGGATACTCCGGTTGTTTTGCCGGAACCCGATTATGAGAACACAGGACCTTATGAGATCAGCTTTGAAAACGCAATGAAACTTGCGATAAAGAATCGTCTTGATCTTCGTGTTTCACAGGGGCTTGTTTACGACTGGCAACGCAGGGTGGTCGTAGCTGCTGACGCGCTTAGGGCGGAAGTGACCCTGCTTGGCAGCGGCAGTTCCGGCAGCGGAAGGTCGGTCGGTACGGCAACAAGCGACGACGCAAGCGTAAGGCTCGACAAGGTGAGTTTAGCGGCACTTCTCACAATCGATCTGCCGATAGAGAGAACCGCTGAAAGAAACGCGTATCGCAACAGCCTGATAGACTTTGAAAACGCATCCCGCGCTCTTGCGACACTTGAAGATCAGATCAAACTGCAATTACGCAACCGGCTGCGAGCTTTGCTGACAACACGCGAAAGCCTGCGTATTCAGGCTAAAGCGGTAACACTTGCCAAAAAACGTGTCGACAGCACGAATATGTTTTTAGAAGAAGGCCAGCGGCAGATACGTGACCTGCTTGATGCACAGAACGATCTGCTGTCCGCTCAAAACGCTCTCACATCGGCGATTGTCAGTTACAGAACCTCTGAGCTTGAACTGCAAAAGGATATGGGAGTATTAAAAGTAAACGAAAAAGGTCTCTGGCAGGAATTCGACCCGGAGGTATTAATAAATGACCAGGATTAACAACAAAAAGGCACTTATGAAATCTAAACGTACACTCGCGATAATATGCCTGATCGCAGTTATCATTGTTATAGCCGTTGTTAAGAACCCTAAGAAACAGGCTAATGCGGACAGTTCAGTATCGTTCTTCGATACGGTTAAGCGGGGGCCGTTGACGATCGATGTGACCGAGCCGGGAACCCTTAAGGCTCGTGAACAGGAAGTGATCAAAAGCGAGATAGAAGGCAGGTCGACGATACTGTCGCTTGTGGCGGAAGCTACTCACGTTAAAAAGGGTGATCTTCTTATCGAGTTGGATGCTACTCAACTTAAAGATCAATTGATCATGCAGCAGATCGAAGTTCAAAATGCAGAATCGTCCTTTATCGGGGCGACCGAGGATCTGGAAGTTGTTAAAAGCCAGGCTGAAAGTGACAATGAAGAAGCCAGGCTTACATTGAAGTTCGCGATACTCGATAAGAAAAAATATATCGAAGGGGAATATCCCAACGAGCTTAACGAGATGAAAAAGACGATCGGCCTTGAAGAAAATGAGGTTGAGCGGCTCGATGAAAAACTTAAAGGCACCAGGAAGCTTGAGGAAAAGAAGTATATCGCCAACGCAGACCTTAAGGCGGCTGAACAGGCTCGTGACAGAGCGAAACTCAATCTAGATCTTGCAAAAAACAACCTGCTGCTGTTTGAGAACTATACACATGAGAGAACTCTGGCAGAGCTTGAAAGCAATGTCAAGCAGGCCGAGATGGCAGTTGACCGTGTAAAACGAAAGGGATCCGCTGACGTCGTTCAGGCCAAAGCCAATCTCAAGGCGATGGACCTGAGATTTGAAAGGCAAAAGGCCGTAAAAGCCAAGATGGAAAGCCAGATCGACAAGGCTATGATCTATGCACCTGCAGACGGCATGGTGGTTTACGCATCGAGCGCTAAGGGAAGCTGGCGGGGTAATAATGAGCCGCTGGACGAGGGCAGTGAAGTGCATGAGCGTGAAGAACTGATCTATCTGCCTACCGCTAATTCTGTAAAAGCCGAGATAAGGGTTCATGAAGCAAATATGAACAAGGTCACAATAGGCCGACCGGTTGAGGTTGAGATCGAGGCGATCGCTGGCAAGGTATTTATGGGGACGGTGGGCAAGATCGCGATGCTGCCCGACGCGGCGATTGCGTGGATGAACCCTGATCTGAAAGTTTATCCGACCGAGATATTTATCGATAACGACTCTAACATCCTTCGAACGGGTATGACGTGCAAAGCGAGGATCATAATCGCTGAATACGATGATGTCTTGTATGTGCCGGTTCAGTCAGTTGTGCGTATAGGCGAACAGCCAACCGTCTACGTTAAGACCAAAGAGGGGCTTAAACCCAGAGCGGTTGAAACAGGTCTTGATAATAACCGGATGATCCATATTATCAGCGGGTTGAAAGAGGGAGAAGAAATTAGCCTGACACCGCCTCTTGCACCAGGCGAGGTTCAAAACCAGAGAAGCTCACGAGGTAAACGCCCTGACGGCGGCGATGCTAAGAGCGGTAAACCAGCAGGCGGGGAGCAACCTGGCCAAAGCAAACCAGGTATGGACAGCGGTGCAAAACCGGCAAGCGGCAGCAGACCAGCGGGTGGCAGCAGACCAGCGGGTGGCGGCAGACCGGCGGGCGGTGGACAGACAGGCCAGGGACGACCACAAAGCAGACCTCAGGGCGGCGGTAACTAATGGGACAGGAGAGCAAACAAAATAACGGTGAAGTGATCAGGCTCGAAGATGTTCACAAGATATACCAGATGGGTGAGCAGCAGGTGAACGCTCTGGCTGGAGTTAATGTATCATTTTTTCAGGGCGACTTCTGGTCGATAATGGGGCCGAGCGGATCGGGCAAAAGCACGATGCTTAATGTGCTTGGATGTCTTGACCGTGTGACGAGCGGCAAATATTTTATCCAGGGCAACGATGTCAGCACGATCAATGACGATGAGCTTAGCGAGATACGTTTGAAATATCTGGGCTTTATATTTCAGAGCTTTAACCTGATACCACAGTTGACGGTGCAGCGTAATATTGAGCTTCCGTTGTATTATCTTGGCTGGGAAGCTGACAAGAGCGCAGCTCGTGCGGTAGAACTCGCAGAGAAGGTCGATCTGGCTGACAGGTTAAATCATAAGCCTACGGAGCTTTCGGGCGGGCAAATGCAAAGGGTGGCTATCGCAAGGGCACTGTCTAACGACCCTGAAATACTGCTGGCTGACGAACCGACAGGTAACCTTGATACGGCGACTGGCCAACAAATACTAAAACTTCTGATGGACCTTAATGAGCAGGGAAAAACCATTATCATGGTGACACATGAGCCGGAAGTCTCCACTCACGCCAAGAAGACTCTTCACATGCGTGACGGTTTGATAGAAAGTATCGAGGAGAATCATAAATGAGACGCATGAAGCTGCTGCGAAATATATATCTTGGAATCGAAAACCTTCTTCTGCATAAACTCAGGACCATGCTGACGATGCTCGGTGTCATATTCGGAGTTGGTTCGGTAGTAGCGATGCTGTCTGTTGGTGAAGGGGCAAGCGAGGAAGCACAGAGACAGATCAAAAAGATCGGAAGTAATAATATCATCATCAATTCCGTTAAAGCGGAAGAGGATGACGCTTCCAGCTCCAGCAGTTCTTACATGAGCATATACGGACTTAAGTACGACGACCACATACGCATAGCCGAAACATTTAACACTATCGAACAGGTCGCTCCGGTCAAACTGATACGCAAGGACGCACGACTCAACGACAGGCTGCTTGAGATACGCGTGGTCGGCACAACGCCAAACTGGTTTGATCTGCTGGACCGTGATATTCTGGCTGGACGAACTATCACAGAAGAAGATGTCAAGAACTACGCAAATGTATGTGTGCTGACGGAATACGGTTCACGAAGGCTGCTTGCCGCGAACAATACTCTGGGCAAAGATGTCAGGATCGGCAGCGATTATTTTGAGATCATCGGAATTGTCCGAAGCGAGGGCGGTTCGGCTGGAAATATCCAGATGCCGGACGAACAGGTCGATGCATACATCCCTCTGAATGTCGCTAAGAATTACTTTGGCGACGTTTATTCAAAAAGGTCGGCAGGGGCAAGAATTCGTGAGCTGGTCGAACTTCACCAGTTAATAGTTCAGGTTAAAAACACCGAGGATGTGGAAGCTACCGCAGCAGCTATAAAAGCGATGCTTAAGCGATTCCACCCCAAAAATGATTACATCGTAAGAGTTCCATTGGCACTTCTGGAGCAAGCGGAAGCTTCCAAGAGGACCTTCAACATCGTGCTGGGTTCTATTGCGTGCATCAGCCTGCTGGTGGGCGGGATCGGGATCATGAATATCATGCTCGCATCGGTTACTGAAAGAACACGTGAAATCGGGATACGACGAGCGATAGGCGCAAAACGCAGGCAGATAATCAGCCAGTTCATCATCGAGACGGTCGTTCTATCGAGCGTTGGCGGACTTTTGGGAATAGGGCTTGGCGTATTGATCCCGGCGATCATAACTCGCTATTCAGCTATGCCGACGATAGTGACGGCCGAGAGTATAATTTTCTCGGTCAGCATCAGTATCGCGGTCGGCGTAATCTTCGGATTGTACCCTGCGATCAGAGCTGCAAACGTCGATCCTATCGTGGCACTGAGACACGAGTAAAGACTGTCTAGAGCAATTGGATTTTTAGTGTATCGCTTATACCTATTGCGGCTTCGTCTGACTACGTTGAAAATACTCGACAATGGATAGCATTGGCTGCGTTTTTCGCCTTGTCA
>DAOWHR010000158.1 GCA_030641315.1 Anaerohalosphaeraceae bacterium
GACTTGGGACCGGCCACGATCTACAGGGACCAAGTCCATTTTGAGAACAATGCGGCGAAGCAGGCCGCTTAGCGATATGTAATTTGAAAAGTGAATAAACAGTCTTCATCATTCTTCTTCAGGACTTGGGACCGGCCACGATCTACAGGGACCAAGTCCATTTTGGGAACAACGCGGTAGAGTAATACCGCTTAACTAATAAGATCGGTCAGTGATAATTTTTGCCGGAAGATCATGCCAGTGATCGGCAGAAGGGAGAACGCCTATCGAACGAATACAAATCGATAATGGATTGCAAAACAACCAATGGATTGAGTGCGATTGCCGTGCTTCGCGTTGGAGCATGCTGTAATCAAAATATGTACAGTACCAGCAGCGGTATCAGGGCGTAAAAAGTGCCTAAATTGGAAAGTTTTCGCTGGAGATGGCGGCTGGACTAATTGAAAAGGTAATGAAAAAGTCAACTTTAAGGATAAGAGTATGAGACAATTACTTATAGTATTGGCCGTTTGTATAATGGCAGCGACTTCGACCGCCAGTACAACGGATATCGATTATTCAACGAATTCCAAAGGCAACTGGGAGTATAACGGGACTAACGCTTTTGTTTTCAATCAGCCCGTCGGAATCGACCGTGTTCAGGGTGGAATTGCTGATGCTTTGATGGGGCAGATGGTCTACATCCCGGACCTGACACTGTCAAATGTGAGCATTAGCGGTGGATTGGTTGGGGCAGATGTTTCACCAGGTGCTTCGATCTTTATCAAAGACTCCAGCGGTAATGTGCTTCTGCAAGGAACTCTAAACGATGCTGATTACTTCGCATTTAACACCATTTCCGGCGCGTATACAGAGTTCCAGACGGATATTATTGTCACCTTCGTATCCAACACAATTCTGTCGGATCTGCTAAACACGATCAACGTAGGAACTGAACTGGATTTTAATCTCACAATCCAGCATAGTTTGAATTTTGCTGATATCATCGGCGATGGAATTGAAGCAAGCGGCACACTCAGCGGTTCGATGTCAATTGTACCGGAGCCTGCGACAATGGCTCTTCTTGCTCTTGGCGGCCTTGGTATCTTTCGTCGTAAACGTTAATTTAAAACTTAATTATATAAAACAAGTTGATCCCGCCCGGATCAGCACCCTCACCAAATAGCGATAAGCAACATTGGAATTTCAGGGGTCGGCCAAAGATCACTGGCCGGTCTTAGGCCGACCCCATTTACAATTAATTCAGCAGGTCAGAAAAATAGTTAAGACAGGCCAGTGATGTTTACTGCCGGAAATTCATGCCAGTGATCGGCAATATAAAATTGAATTAACAATAATAGTAACCTTAAGGAGCAATATAATGAGAAATAAACAAATTACAATTAAATATGTTTCCTGTGTTGTTTTGACTTTACTTTTAATGGGCGTATCAGTCTCAAACGCAACACTTTACACTGGCTCACTGTCCAGCCCGGCAGGGAGTGGACTGGAATCAGGCGGCATAAGCTGGGACACTTCAGTGACCGGATTTCGAGTGACATGGGAAGTCAGCGAGAATGTCGATTCTACCTGGCACTACAAGTATACGTTTCAGGATGAGAGCGGCGGCACGCTGTCAATGCTGGTCAGCCATATGATCATCTCGCTTTCGGACAACATCGATGAAGACGACTTGTTCAATTACGGAAGTGATATACAATTAGTGGATGAGGATGGAGAAAATGCAATCGAATTTGGCACTTTCGGAGTCCATCCGAGTAATCCAGGTTTCCCGCTAAATGAGACCATCACAGGTGTAAAACTTAACATGGATGAAGAAGGTGCTCAACTGGTAGCTGAATTTGACAGCAACCGTATGCCGATGTGGGGTGATTTTTACGCCAAAGACGGCGGCGATCCAAAGAATTATGCTTACAACACAAGCTTTGGTATAGAGGTTGCCAACCTGCATGATTACGCGGGAACACCTGAAGACGCTTATGGGAACATACTGCACAAGATATTGGTACCTAACACCATTCCCGAGCCTGCAACACTTGCGATACTAGCTCTTGGCGGGCTTACTCTGCTTCGACGCACAAGATAGTATTAAGGAGCAAATACTAATGATCGGTCAGTGAATAATATTGCCGTAAGATCATGCCAGTGATCGGCAGAAAGGAGATTGCCAATCAGAAAGTATAGTTTGGAAGCAAGGAAATGTAAGAAATACTGAATAAGCTGTTTGATTATAGAAGGGATTTTAAAATGAAAAAGTTTAATAACATATATACGTTGTGCAGCCTTGTGCTGATCTTGGCAACTGCTGCAAGTGCCGGCGTTATCGGCACGATCGACATCGATCAGATCACGCACGATCTGTCGGATCAGGCCATAATAACCGGCGGCGGCTGGGACGGCACAAAAACTGTCATGTCTGGCATATATTCATTTGCATATTCCAATCCCACCGGTGCAGGGAATACTCTGGTGGATTATGGATTTTGCATTGAGCTGCCTCAAAGAGCGATAGGTGGCTGGAACTATGATGTAAGGTCTCTTGAAGAAGCACCTCTGCCGGTAAATACCACTTATGGAACACCGATGGGATTGACAAAAGCAAATTACATCCGTGAGCTGTGGGGCAGATATTTCGACGAAGCATGGCTTGTTCAAGGCGGAACCACCGGCGGAATCGCCAACAGTCAGCTTGGCGAAGCATTCGGTGTGGCTATCTGGGAGATAATCTATGAAACAGGCGGCACACCGACTACCTGGGACGTGACCGGCGGAGCGGGTTTCTCGGCGACCAATGTTGAGCAGGCAGCTTTAGCCAACCAGTGGCTTGCCAGTCTAAACCAGGACACGTCAAAATATGACAACGATGTTGTGGCGATGACCAACAGTGAGAAACAGGACTACGCAACAGTTCCTGAACCGGCGTCGATGGCCCTTCTGGCTCTTGGCGGTTTGGGTATGTTCCGTCGTAAACGTTAAACTAAAACTATTATATAAGCTGGTCCGGGTCGGATCAGCGACCCTCACCAAATATAGAACAGGCATCATGGAATTTCAGGGGTTGGCCATAGATCACTGGCCGGTCTTAGGCCACCCCCATTTACTAAAGAATAACGGCCGGATCAACTAGAAGTTAGTATTTCTTAAAGGGTAACTTGATGAAAAGATTAGTGACAGTATTGGCAGTATGCGCAATGGCAGCGACTTCGATCGCGGGGCTCTCAACAGATATTGATTTCTCAACGGATGACGGCGGCAGCTGGCAGTATGACGGGGTGGGCACTTTTTCATTCCTTCAGCCTGTGGGGATCGACCGTGTTCAGAACGGTGCGGTTGATGCGTTGGAAGGACAGTTTGTTTTCATACCGAACATGACGTTGTCAAATGAGGTAATCTCCGGCGGATTAGTAAAGGCGGATATTACACCAGGAAC
>DAOWHR010000054.1 GCA_030641315.1 Anaerohalosphaeraceae bacterium
TTCGAGTCCTCCGGCTACGGCCGCCATGTTTCCAGTGCCCCCTATCCACGAACCGGCAAGCACTCCGAATGCCTTCCAGGTTTCCGGCGGCAAGTGGTTTCTTACAAGCAAATATGCAAGCGGTGCGCCTATTACAACGCCCGCTGTTCCCATCAGCATAACAAAAACCCCTCGACCCATTATCTTTACGGTTGAAACGACGTCGACTTTAAGAAGCATGATCACCAGGAAAAGAGGCAGCCCGATGTCTTTCAGCATGGTGTAGACATCAGAAGTACGGGGCATGATAAACGTATTTTCCGCGACGGGGATGTTGGAAAGCATCGCCGGGATGCAATATATAAACAGCAGGGGCGGGAAGTACTTGAACAACTTCCATTGCGTTTGTTTTTCGAGGAAGAAGAAAGTTGCCGAGATTCCGCATAGAACTGTGAGTATACCTGTTGGGCTGGTGATCAATGTTTCCATGATATCAGTCTTGAAATAATATTATCTTAATAAGTTTAACTGCCGTGAATTTATGAATAGAATAGCTGAACAGAGTTGGAAATTCAACTTAATTACCGGTGAGAATATTTTCAACGATACACTTTCCAACGCCCTGGCAGATAAAAGTCGGCTGGCAATATTTGACATTGATGATTTTGAAGTGTTGCCAAATTCAGGCCGATGGCCTATAATCGACGCCAAAGCAGAGATCAACAGTTTGTGGATAATGAAAATGCGCATAATTGTACCAATAAAGCAGGTTCCTGAAACAAAGTCAGTCAGGATGGATGAAACAACAGGCACTGTAATACGTGAAGGTGTCACCGCGATCATCAATCCGCTTGACCTGTACGCCATAGAGTTGGCCGTAAGCATGAAAGATAAGCACGGCGCAGAGGTCATAGCCGTCTCGATGGGGCCAGCCAAGGCTCAGTACGCACTAAAAGAAGCCGTCGCTATGGGTGTCGATTCGGCGGTTCTGTTATGCGACAAGGTTTTCGCAGGTTCCGACACCTGGGCGACCAGCTATGTGTTAGCTGAGGCTGTAAAGAAACTGGGCGGCTATTCCCTTGTCATCTGTGGTGAACGCGCGACCGATGGCGATACCGGCCAGGTTGGTCCGGGGATAGCGGCATGGCTTGATCTGCCGATACTTAGCTATGTTAGCAAAGTTGATCATCTGTCCGAGTCATCCTGTCGTGTGCATCGTTTCGTCGAGGACGGCTACGATATATTGAGCTGCGATCTGCCCGCTCTGATGACGGTTGTAAAAGAGGTCTGCGATCCGCGTCTGCCGACTCTTCGCGGTAAGATCAAGGCCAGGCAGATGGACATTCCCGTATGGGACCATGAATCGCTCGGCATCGAACCTGAAACTGTCGGCCTCAACGGTTCGCCGACATGCGTTGTAAAGATCGCAAAGCCAAAAGTCACAAGACAATGTCAATTGCACAAAACTGGCAACCCCGAAGATGTCGCTTCGGCAGTTGAAAAATTCTACCTTCATCTGCGGCAAAAGGAGTTGGTGTAATGGCTAATTCCGGTGTCTGGATCCTGGCTGAACAAAAAGATGGCGTCGTTCAATCCGTGTCATTTGAGCTGCTTACCCGCGGAATCGATCTTGCCTCCCAAAGAAACTGTAAGCTAAGCGCGATGATAATCGGCGATCAAATCCAGCAAGCCGGTTTGCAGGAATTGATCGACCGCGGCGCCGATCAGGTAGTCTGCCTCGAAGGCGCAGGTCTTAAGCATTTTCTGCCCGAACCCTATTCGTCATGCATGACAATGCTCATCGAAGAGCATAAGCCCGAGATCGTGATCGCAGGCGCAACGACCATCGGCAGGACGCTGATGCCTTATGTCGCGATAAAGGTCACCGCCGGCCTCACCGCCGACTGCACCGAGCTTAGCATCGAAAAGGGCACCGGCAATCTCCTCCAGACCAGGCCGGCCATTGGCGGCAACATCATGGCGACCATCAAAACGCCAAACCACCGTCCGCAGATGGCAACTGTCAGGCCAAGATCCACAATGCCCGCGCCTTTGCAGTGCGGACGCACCGGGCAGATAGTCAGAATAAATGCCGAACAGAATTTACTTCACAGCAAAATAGTATATGAAAGCTTCATTGCAAATGAGGACAAAGTTTCGTTGGCCGATGCCGAGACGATAATCGCTGTCGGCAGGGGGATAAAAAAGGCCGAAAACCTGCCCCTGATCTATCAGCTCGCCGATCTGCTTGGTGCCGCCGTCGGTGCCACAAGAGATGTAGTTGATCGCGGCTGGCTCAGCTATCCCCACCAGATAGGTCTTAGCGGCCAGACCGTAAACCCAAAACTGTACATCGGCATCGGGCTTTCCGGCACGATCCAGCATCTTGCCGGTATGCAGACCGCCGAAAACATCATCGCTGTCAACAGCGACCCCGAGGCGCAGATTTTCAAAGTTGCCGACTTCGGCATCGTTGGCGATCTGTTTGAAGTGGTCCCGAAAATGATCGAACGGCTAAAGGCCGGAGAAAGTTTATGAGCGAAAATAACAAATACAACCCGGTCACAGAAGATACCGTCGCCCAGCTCAGTGCGATAGTCGGCGATAAGTTCGTAATATACGGAAACGCCGAGGACCTTGAGGCCTTTTCGCACGATGAAATACCCGACCGCAAGTACGCCCACATGCCCGAAGTCGTCGTAAGGCCGCGCACCGCCGACCAGGTCGCCCAAATAATGAAACTCGCTAATATTGCAAACATCCCCGTTACGCCCAGAGGCGCTGGCTCCGGCCTGTCCGGCGGCGCAGTCCCCATCTATGGCGGGATCGTGCTTTTCACCGACCGTATGAACAGCATCGTCGAACTTGACAGGGACAACATGATGATCGTCGTCGAACCCGGCGTTATCGCCAACGAGATCAACGAATATATCGAGCAGTACGGCCTGTTCTTTGCCGGCTATCCCATGAGCATGGAAACCTGCTACATCGGCGGCAACGTCGCCGAAAACGCGGGCGGCGGCAAAGCCGTCAAATACGGTGTCACAAGCAGATACGTCCTCGGCCTGGAAGTCGTTACACCGACCGGCAAAATTATCGAACTTGGCGGAAAACTCATAAAGGACGTTACAGGCTACAACATGATACAGCTTATGACAGGCTCAGAAGGCACACTCGGGATATTCACGAAGATCATCCTTAAACTTATGCCTCTGCCAAAGTCGCAGGTCGACCTGCTCTGCCTGTTCAAAACCTCCGAAGACGCGATCAAAGCCGTCCCCAAAATAATGACCACTTGCGGCATAATCCCGACCGCCATAGAGTTTATGGACAGAAACTCCGTCCAGACAGCATGTAAATACCTCAACGAAAGCTTTTCCTATGAAGATGTCGGCGCAATGCTTATCATTACCGTAGACGGACCCAGCGAAGATCAGGTTATCAGCGAATACGAAGCCATCGGCACCCAGTGCATGGACCTCGCTGCGATCGAAGTCTACGTCGCCGACAACCCCACAACATCTGAGCGGATATGGAAACTGCGACGCAACATCGGCGAGGCATACAACATTATCAGCAAACGCCAAAGCAATGAAGATATTGTTGTCCCGCCCGCCTCGATACCTGCCATGGTAGAAAAACTTGACGAACTGTCAAAGAAGTACGGCGTAATGATCCCGTGCTTTGGTCATGCTGGCGATGGCAACCTTCACGCAAGGATTGTATCCGACCCTGACTGGACAGATCAGAAATGGGAGCAACTGCTCTCCGACATCCTGAACGACCTCTACAAAAAAACCGCCGAACTGGGCGGCAGAATTTCAGGCGAACACGGCATAGGCCACAAAAGAAAAAAATACATGACGAGTGTAGTAAGCAACGACTACATCGACATGCTCAAAGCAATAAAAACAGCCCTCGACCCAAACAACATACTAAACCCAGGCAAAATCTTTGACCTCAATTAACCGCCAACAAAAATAGTGCGATATGCTTTTCCAAAGAGCTTGTATCGGAATCAATTAGGATAAAGGAACTAGGCTGGCCACTTAATATATTTAATTGGATTTAATCGATTGATTCCTAATTTTTTTAGAGTTTCCTGTCTCTCTTTTTTTGATGAAATGTAATTCATTTTGGATTTAAAATATAAACCCAATTTTTCGGACTGCGTGCCTAAAAAACCTTTTCTCAGCAAGAGTACGTTAATCTTTTCTCCTGATGGCCATACAATCAACCAACCCATCATACAATAGAGTACTTTACTGTCCTCTTTGTTGATGTTATATTTTTCCTGTTTTTTAAGCAGTATCAAGCTTTCTTCTTGTAAATGAAATTCTAATCCGCACAACTTGATACTAGATAACACCTCAGCTAACATCGATATCGAAAGTACTGAAAAAACTACAATTGATAACATGCACATGAATACCTTCAGGACATAATACGAATTCTTAGAGACATCAAACATCGAACATGCAAAATATATCGTAAGAAATATACCTAAAATCATAATACTACCGTAGGCAGTACTATTCAAAATGCAAGTTGTCTTAGTAATCTTGATTATTTTATTGTTGTTTTCCATCAAACAAACCTTATAAATGCTCACCAATTATTTGTCTCAGCTTCGGCCATGCTGATGCCGACAGATTGTTCGCAATGTCAACAATATATCTCCCACATGGGCATGGGCCACGATATAAATTATGACACAACCTTCCCAACTTATAAATGCAATATACTATCTAGAAAAAACCATTTTAAGGAGTCCCAATACTATCGAAATTGTTAAGGGAATAATTTAAGGTGTCAGGGGGAATAATTTAAGGTGTCAGGTACATTTTCCGAGCCTTAACCCTCTCAAATTCTCTACCCATATCAAAACACAACGATCCAATCCACCAATAAATCTTCATTGCCTTCATTCCCTTACGGCGAAAGATTAGTTTTTATAGCTTCCTTCATTTGAGCCTTTTGTTAGTCTCTTTTACATAGCCATCCCTTTCTGTTGTTTTTTCGGCAGTATAACCGAAATTCAGATGGCCTGCATGTTATCTAATTATTCCCCGGCGGACTGCATCATGTCTACGACGCCGGATGTTTTTTTGCGTACAATAGGTTTTCAGAAAAAACTATCTGTTAATTTGTCCACCTGTTCTTGATGGCATTTTTTAGATCTGCACCGCTTACAACGCTGACATCGTCAGCAGAAATGGAGTTTCTGCCAACTCTAACCGCTAAATCACCAAACTGGTACAAGCCGGTGTCCAACATTGCAAAGCCGAACTTTTCTTTTCTGGTTGCGGGCTTTTCCGCGGCGGTGAAGCATCCGAATCTCAATGCACACTGATCCTTGGCGTCCTGCCAGTAGACGTGCGACCATTGTTCGTTATTGGCGGTGGTTACCTGTCCGAAGCGGGCAGCCCTTAGCCAAACAAGATCATCGTCATAGCTTTTGGTCATCTCGCCGATCATCTTTCCGTTCAAGGCTTCCGGGCGGGTAGTACGGTCAAAGGCTATGCCCATGATGCCATGCTTGTCAATATCATAACTTCCTGCTTCAATGACAAACCAAGTCAGGTCGTAAGGGTTTGTATCAGGGTCGCCGGCGATTTGCTCCAGATTCAATCGGCAACCAGTAGATGTTACATCTTTGACGCGAACTACAACCTTTGTACCGCGCGGGCGTTTGATGGTTTTGTCAACTACAACAGATGCAAAGAATACCGGGTTGCGGTAAGTACGGTCGAATCGAATATTTTTCCAGCTGTCAACGCTGACCTTCTTAACATCACCGACTCTAAGGTGTGGGTTTTCGTTTTCAGGTACAACGAAAATATCCAGCTGCCCTTCATCTCTTGCTCCATTGGAAGCCTTGACACTGTAGCTGATCGACTCTTTACCGATGAAACCTGCGTTTGGCGTATAGGTCATTGTGTTGCCGCTGACGATGAGTTTGCCGTTTTTCGCTTTGCTCATAGAAAACCGTTGAACATCCCCGGCAAGAGTCAGGACGGTTTTTTCGGGGGCGGGGATCTTTACACTTTTGCCGGCAGAGACGATGACTGAACGTTTTGGGGCGTAGAGCTTGTCCCATTTTTGTAGTTTCAAGCCATCGATAAAAGCCGCGGCCTGCGGTGAAGCCTTTAGTTGGAAGTGGCCCATGTAGGGTCTTATGTCCCGCTTTGCTTCTGTTGAAAGCATCACTAACCACTTATCGATGACCGACTGATCCTTTATCTTCTTTTGTTCAGGCGTAATTTTGTGCCACGGTATTTTTAGAACTTCCGGATTAAACGCTGCCGTCTTATTGATCTGATCCTCAGGGTCGGTAAACCTGTGTACGACTTTCTTGAACGAATCCCAGCCGAAAGTATGAGCATAACCGATCATCATGCTGGTCACAGGATACGACCAGTAATGGGTGTACTTCGTGGTCCACCATTGGTCCTCGGCCATTTGCTGATGCTTAGAATTTTTAGGATCAAGCAGCGAAAGCAGATGTGTTTCTTCGGTGTCCTTCCATACGAAATCGCCGTTTATGCCTTTCATATAATAGCCCGCCCAGTTGCAGGTTGACTCGCCAATGTTGCCGAAGAACATTCTACCGTCGTCGGCGTGATGGCCATGCTCGTGAAGGAACAGGCCATCGTTATAGGCAGCGAGTTTTCGATAGCTGAGAATATTTTCAGTACTCTTCTTTGACCATTCCAAAGGCCAGTATGACACGCCCATGCGAGCGTGGTTCATCATGTGCATCCTGAAAGGATAGCCGCGATCATAGTTATAAAAACCCTCGTGGTCGGCAACAGCTTTATCCCACCAGGTCATCAGAACTGTTGGATTGTCCAGTTGTCGCAAAGCCTCGGAGTAGACGATCATGACAAGGTTGTCGCTGATGAGTTCGCCCCATGGAGCGGGTGCATTGCGAATGGTTTTCCACTGCTGATCGTTATGAGTACCCAGTACAAATCTCGGCGCTTCTATCGCGCCGGTAAAGTTAAAGGTCGTTTTATCAAGGCCAACTTCTTTTGGAACGCTGATCATGATAAGCCCGCCATGAGGACTGATGGCTTTTGTCTGTGCCTTGGATACAGCAAAAGTGCGACGAGAATCCGGCATACTGACATAAGCGGTTTTGTCGGTAGGCCTGACCGAGCGGTGATGACCAATGACTACTGAGAGTTTTGATTTAAGCAAATCACTAGGGGTTGTCACAGTTACCAGTTTGCCGGCAATGGCATAGAGACCGGTAGATACAAGCTCGGTTCCTTTCTTCTGTGAATCTGAAGAAACGGTCACGGTCTGTGGTTTTGATATTGTCGAGCCTATCTTACCAAAAGCCTTCGCACTGCGGTGAGCTCCCATGCGTTGGAGCTGTTCGACAGGGAAAGATTTCATATAAGCCTCTTCAAGATACAGAAGAGTTTTTAGCAAAGAATCACTAACCGCAGTTTCCTCAGAGGGACTAAGTGACTTAGCTGCTCGGGCGTAAACTTTTAGCAGGACCTTATCCTTGTCAGACAGGCGTGCCTTGAGCAGTCTTTTGGTCCGGATGGCCATCTCTTCTTCAAGAAGCTTTCGGTCAGCTTTATTTAAAGACTTTGTGAATTTGGTAACGTTGTCACCAGAAACACTTGCCAGTTTGGCTGCAAGAATCTCACCTCTGGGGGTATCAGCGGCAAAAGATGAGCCAAGGCACAAAAAAACACATACAAACGCAATACTGAAAAAACTTCTCATAGAAAATCTGGAACTTACAAATATAGTAGTCAAGGCAAAGCTTCTACCCATACCGGGCAA
>DAOWHR010000333.1 GCA_030641315.1 Anaerohalosphaeraceae bacterium
CATCTTTTTGGTGATCTCCAAAGCATCTTTATTTACGCCCCCTTCCAGCTTTTTGATCCTGTCGGAAATATCACCCAGTTTCTGGATCGCCTGCCGTTTGACCGCTTCGGGACTCTGCGCGGATGTCATTGCCTCGAGTTTCTCCAGTTCGCTGTTTAGCCCCTCATCAGCAAGCTGTTTTACCGCAAGCTTGACCGAACCTGCCGCTTGTGCGATCATTTTTTCAGCTAATTGAATCTCCTGGCTTTGTTTCGCCTGATCTTCTTCCTTCTGTAAATAGCCTAAGATGTCATATTGAGGTAAAAGTGCAACCAAAAGAGCTGTCATCACCCACATTCCGACAGAATAATACCATCTTTTGGAAAATTGAACCGGGAAATGTCCCTGGACCTTTGCGCCATGAACTTTCTCAATAGCCTCGGCACATGTTGCCTTTGCGAAGATATCATCGCTCTTTTCAAAAGCCATCAGGCTGATCATCCGCTCTTTGAGCTTTAATCGTTCGTCGATCAACAATGAAACGGCTTGTGTTGAAGGGATCCTGAAATACCACCAGACAACCGTAATAAGCAGGCAAACCCCCATAAGCGACCAACCAAAAACCGGAACCAAAGCATCAACCGCAAAAAGCCTTTCGGCCAACACCGCCGCAATAATGACCGCAACAGCGAAAACAAGTACATAACGTATAATCTCGATCAGTTCATTAAGAGCCAGCCGGATTCTTGCCGTGCGGATTTTCTTACTGATTTCCTTCTGCATCGTAAAGGGTCTCCAGTATATAAAACGAACAGGAAAGATAAATGTTCAGATAATTTATAGCTATTTTGATACCAATGGTGACATTATATCACTTTTTCCTTGAAATAAAACAAAAACTTAGGAATATGTTATCGTAATAAAACAGAAATATCCAGACATAACATGCCTTAACTACATAGACGCAGATCAACCGGAAATGTTACAAAAAAAATGATTTAGTAAGGAAACACGGCTTAAACTCTTAGTCCTTTACTTGTAGTAGCCACTACTTGAACTGTCTTTGCCTGTATTGTTTTGGGCTGATTCCATCGGTTCGCTGAAAAGTTCGAAAGAGATTTACTGTATTTCCAAAGCCGCACCGATTGGAGATCGTTGCGATTTTAAGATCGGATTCTCGAAGTAATTGTTTCGCTTTTTTCAGTCTGATATTAGCTAGAAATCGAACAGGGCTTTGGCTGAACTCGTCCTTAAATAATTCGTATAGCGATGTTTGTGACATGTTTGAGGCCTCAACGATCTCATCAGTACCGATTGCGGTATGGTAATTATCCAGCATGAAACGTATTGTTCGGACAAGGCATGGATGTTCTGTCGCAATGGTGTCCGTACTCCGCCGGACTTTTATGTCTAGTGGCTTAAATAGAATAGGCTGCAATAACGGTTCTGTTTGCTGCATTAAACTGTCGAGTAAACGAGCGGCCTCAAAGCCGAGTTGGTGGCTATCAATGTTGATACTGGATAGAGGAATGATTGTGCTCGAAGAAAAAATTTCAGAATTGCCGACACCCAGTATGGCGATATCTTCAGGGATCTTATAATGAAGCTGCAGACAGGCTTCTATCAGTTCCACTGCATGCATATCATCTACCGCGAAAATAGCTAAAGGTTTTGGTAGTTTAGAAAGTTCCTGTTTTAACCATTTCGCCCTGTTGGTCCATGTATTCTTATTATGCCCTTTTTTTTGGCTCCATATCATCATTTGGCATGAGCAGCCTATTTCTTCAATAGATTTCTGAAATGAATTTCCTCGTAATTGTGAAACCAGCCAATCATTATGAGCGTAGAATGCGTAATTTTTAAAATCTCTTTCGATAAAATGCACAGCAGCTATTTTTCCAACCTGTTCATTATCTACATCAACAGAGGGGATATTCAAACCGTGGTGATTAACTGACATACTGACTGTAGGTATACTCGGCAACATGGCACGTATAAACTCTGTTAGTTCTTTACGTTCACCCAGCAGGGTAACAATACCTTCTCCTTTCCAGCTATTAGGTAGTTCGCCTGAGATATAAGTCGTCAAATCCAAATGCCAGCCAGCTTGATTGGCGTACTTGACCAATCCCAGAACATGGTCATAACTTCGCCATGCTGTCGCCAATAAAATTCGTGGAGCAGAGGCTTTTCCCATGAAAAGTTCTTTCAATAGTGAATGATATAGATAATATGTAAAAATTGTAATGTAAAATGTAAAAAATGCAATATTTATTACGGCTTTTTCTGTTTAACTAGTCTTACTTTATTCGGTTTGGTCAATTGACAGTGTACTTGCTTGCTAGATGATAATAGAATGCTGTTGATATAAAAAAACTAACAATCCTTACAGGGAGTTGTTTATGTATCGATGGATTATGTATGCAGCGTTGATTTCTTCATTATTCAATCTGACAAGTATTGACGCTGGAACGATAAATTCGGATTTAGTAACAAAGATTCAGGTGTATAAGGCTGTCTGGACGAATCCGCCTGGCCGTACTCCGGCTGATCATTCGGTCGATGGGCCGCTTATGGGTAATGGCGATATGGGTGTCTGTTTCGGGGGGCCAGCCGAGTCGCTGCGATTTTATCTTTCCAAAAATGATTTCTGGCGCTTGAAGTCCAAAGCCGGCCAATCCAGTCCGAAAGTATTCGGGTATCTGGATATTACAGTCGAAGCCCTTAAAGGAGCCAGCTACCATGTGGAACAATCCATTGTTGACGGTACGACCATCGGAACATTCATAAAAGACAATATAACTGTACAGATTAAAAGCTGGGTTGCCGCTGTTGACAATATCCTCATCGTTGAATTATCGATTGACGGTGGCAACGCTTCGGCAAAGGTCAGGCTCTCCCCTGCGAAAGGCAGCGGTTCAGAATCTTCCTATGGTAATCGTAATAACATCTTCTGGGCATCAAGAAAATTTGAAAACGATGTCGACATCCAGACCGAAGCTGCCGCAGCTATCAAAATTATCGGCACCCCAGACAGCACATTTACATTAACACCTGACAAAAATATAACGCTGGTTGTATGTATGGCAAGCCGATTCAAACATGACAAGCCGCTGGACTACGTCATAAAATCAGCAGCAAAGGTCGACTCAAAGGACATTCGTAAACTCCATCAAAAACATAATCAGTGGTGGAGGCAATACTGGAATCAGTCATGGGTGGACATCGGCGATCCGGTCCTGGAAAAGAGTTACTACCAGTCATTATATTCAATGGGTGCGGCAAGTAGAGACCCTAGGTTTCCGCCAGCTATCTTCGGCACATGGGTAACAACGGACTCGCCTCGATGGGCAGGTGACTACCACCTGAACTACAACCACATGTCGCCATTCTATGCTCTGTATAGTGCCAATCGCATCGAACAGGGTGACCCGGAAGATGCGCCTATACTGGATTTCAGACAGCGGGGCAAATGGTACACACAAAATGTAACAAAGACTCGCGGCGTACTCTATCCGGTGGGGATCGGTCCTTTGGGGATCGAAACAACATTCGAACATAGAAACTACAAAAATTCGCCCAACCAGGAGAAAGGCGGTTTATTCTTTCAGCAGCGTTCGAACAGCGCTTACTGTCTTGTCAACATCGCACAACGTTGGCGTACGACCTATGACCGTGCTTATGGACAAAAAGTCTATCCATTAGTAAAAGACGTTGCCCAGTTCTGGGAGGACTATCTTAAATTCGAGGACGGTCGATACATGATCTACGGCGATGCGATCCACGAAGGCTCCGGCCAAAACTCAAACCCCATCCTCTCGCTTGGCTTGATATACAACACCTTCGATCTGGCAATAGATATCAGCAGAGAACTCGCTGTCGATAAGGACAGCCGGGCAAAGTGGCAAAATATCATCGACCATCTCAGCGGATATTCTACACAGGCCAGGAACGGAAAAAAGGTTTTCCGCTACACCGAAAAAGGCACTTCATGGTGGGGTGGCAACACGCTGGGTATTCAGCATATCTATCCGGGTAATTCTATTGGTCTGGACAGCGATCCTGAATTGCTGGAGGCTGCTCACAATACCATCGCTGTTATGAATCGCTGGAAGGATTTCAATGGAACGAACAGCTTTTACCCTGCTGCTGTACGTGTTGGTTATGATCCGGCGGTTATTCTTGAAAAGCTTCGCAGGTATTGCCTTGACACCTACCCCAATGGCTTCAAAAAAGGCAATCCACACGGCATTGAAAATTTCAGCACTGTACCAAATACGATAAATATGATGCTCTGCATGAGTCATGTGCCGGTTGGAAACGCATATCTCCAAGGTACTGAACGGGCAAAGCAATCGCTGCGGCCTGAAAGTGTGATCCGTCTTTTTGCAGTATGGCCAAAAGATAAAGATGCAAGGTTTGAGAGTATCCGCTGCTGGGGAGCGTTTCTTGTTTCCAGCGAACTGCTTGGCGGTCAGGTTCAATACGTCAAGCTGTACAGCGAACAAGGCCGTGATTGCACAATGGTAAATCCCTGGCCGGACAAGAATGTAATTGTGTATCGTAATGGAAAAGCAATTGAAACACTCAGCGGCGAACGATTAGCCTTTAAGACACAGAAAGATGAAACATTGATATTGGGTCCAACGGCCGTATCGTTAAAAGAACTTAAACAGCGTAGGACAAAACGGACACAGAAGGGTGCATTATGATTTGGGATGTTCTTATCGTATTGATCTATTTTTCTGTGGTTCTTGTAGGCGGTTTCTGGTCGCAGCGGCGGGCAGGAAAGAATCTGGAGTCTTATTTTCTGGGCAGTCGTGGTTTGCCGTGGTGGGCCTTGGCAATGTCGGGATCGGCCTCGAATTTCTCGCTGATGGGTACGATGTGGATGTGTACCGTGTTGTTTACTCTCGGCATGAAGTCCTATTGGATCCATTGGTTCTGGGCTTTACCGCTGGGCATTTCGCTGATGAGCTATATGGCAATATGGATTCGACGTACCGGAGTGATGACTGCTGCGGAACTTCTGCGTATTAGATTCGGTTCAGGTACAGACGCTGTTTGGGCGCGAACTGTTTTTGCTGTCATGGCGGTTTTGATGCACGCCGGTACGCTTGGCATGGCTTATGTTGCTTCGGCAAAATTTCTTGCCGTATATATGGAGCGGGTTCAGTCGTTAGCTGCCGCCGGAGCCATAGGGCCGGTTTTTGGTTTTGATCTATCAGCGATCAATCCGGCTGCAATCGCAGAGATAACCGCGGTCATAATCACAATCCTGACGGCTGCTTATGTACTTAGCGGCGGCTTTGAGAGTGTGATCATCACAGATGTGCTCCAGACGGTACTCCTCGCAATAGTCGGCGTGTCGATCGGGGTCATTGGCTTCTTAAAAGTCGACCATGCAGTGATGGATGTGAATATGGAAGGACTCGGTGCGTGGCTGTCACTTGAATTGCCTTGGAGGACAGCCCATGCCAGCTACGAGGCATTTGGGCCGCTCGTGATGACTTATACGCTCATTGGGGCACTGATCTGTCTGGGTGGTGCAGGCGGGCATTACGGTGAACAGCGGTTCCTTGCTGCACGCAATAGTGCCGATGCTGCAAAAGCGGCTGCCTTGTGGCAGTGGATAGCGGTTCCTCGTTGGCTCTTAATCGCAGGGATTGTCATTTTAGCCATGGGAGCGTTTGATAATGTCGATGACCCGGAAAAGATTATGCCGATGGTCCTGGACCGTTTTATGACTGTCGGCATGAGGGGACTTGTCATTGCAGGACTTATCGCAGCTTATATGTCAACAGTCAGCTCGCTAATAAACAGCGGTGCCTCTATGATGATGCGTGATATCTGGCAGCCGTTCTTTGCCAAAGACGCTGACGCTAAATATCTGGTACGTAAAAGCCGTGCGGCAACTCTCATCCTGGTGGCAATGAGTATTATAATTGGATTTATCAGCCTGCGTCTATCGTCAATAGATGGATTGTGGCGGTGGCTGATGGCTGGGCTTGGAGCAAGTTATATTGTTCCTAACGCCCTTCGCTGGTATTGGTGGCGGATGAACGGGTGGGGATTTACGACCGGCACAATCGTTGGTTTCATTTTGTCTGCCTTGATGCTTGTTTTCAAAGATGCACCGCAATACATCATGACTCCTGTGCTTCTGACTGCGTCGCTGGCAGGATGTATCATTGGCTCGCTCGTTACAAAACCTGTAAAAGCCGAATATATCGATGAGTTTTATTGCCGTGTACGTCCATTCGGTTTGTGGTCTGTTGTAAGACAACGGTGCAATGTGTCCAGCGAAAATATAGATGTTCTGATCAAACCGGGACGGGTTGTGCTGAATTTCGTGATCGGTACCATTGCGACATACGCATGGTATATGCTGCCGGTCTATCTCATAGGACACTGGTGGACAGGAGCAGCCTGGACAGGCATCATGGCTCTGCTTACAACCTTAACGCTATACTTTACGTGGTATAAGGTCCTGCCGAAAGATTGATATTAAATTTGGCCGGAGAATCACTTTGTATGATTAATTTTGAGGCTTTTCTGCTGAATAAAGCTGGAACTCCCAGATAGTCGGTTCTGCCGCTGAGTCTGTAATATTCAAACGAAAATAACGTCCCTTCACCGGTGCGAAATCCTTGATATATACATTACCGATATTGGAACCGCTTAAAGCTGTCTTCCACGGTTTGTTTTTGTCACTGCGGTATTCGATCACAAAAGCTTTCACGCGGTCGGCAAGTTCAAATATCTTCACTTTGCAGATGTCCATATCTGTTTGCAGGTCGATCTCTACCCAGGCGGATTTTACATCTTTGAAGGCACCCCAACGGCTGTCTCGTTTCCCGTCATTGATCTTGTCCGGTTCATAACCTTTGTCGTCGGCCCATGTACTGCTTGCGATGACCGGCTTGTTTTGGGAAATCGGACCGACAGGAAAATTCAACCCACGATACGCACGGGCAAGCATAGCGATATTTGCCTCGTCGCCTGTAAGCTCATCAATATCCCGTGCCAGATAATAATCGTCGATGGAAGGCAGCAAAGAGCCTGTAACCGGCTTGGTAAAACCGTACAGTCCGAAACCGGCCCTGAGTGATTCAGGCACAGCCGAGCGGGGATCGGCATTGTTCCATGCGGCAAGACAATTAATCAGATTGCCCCTGCCAAGTTCCTTTCGAGTTTTGACCAACTCTTCGACCGTACCACCTTCGTTCATCAGCCAGTCGACCTCTTTAACGAGATTTGAATTTGCAACCTGCTGATGGTTGAGGTTGTATAAGCTAAGCCAGATTTTACAGTCAGGTTTTGCTGACTTAGCGGCAGCTCTGACGTGTCGCCAGCATCGATCAACAGAACGTCTGGCAAAATCAAGCTCCTGCTGTTTCGTAACCTTATCTTTGCCTGGAAATGGCGAATCCATAAGTTCCGCCCACATCTCTATCTCGCAATCAAGCCATCGGATTTCAGTCTTGTGTATCGGGCCATGAAAGAACCAGTCGAGCATAAAACCATCCATGTCGGTTTTCTTCAAAGCGTCAGCGACCGCGCCGCACAGATAATCATTATACTTCATTGTCAGAGGAATATGTCCATCGGATGGTACACCATAACTCTGGTCAGGATGAAGTTGTCCCCAGCGTGTGTTTGCACCAACACAGAAGTAGCCGAAAACCATCATATTTTCTTTATGACCGAGCTTGACCATCTCTGTGAGAAAATCATACTTCAGACCGGGCTGAGTGGGCACAACGCCGTCTTTATACCACGCGTAGCCGTTGCAGGAGACAGCAAAGGTCTGAATGACGTTGGCCCCGATGCTCTTGTACCATGCCAGATGTTCGTTTGGATCGGCATCTGCCCAAAGACCAGGCCGTGCAAAAGCGTTCGGGCCGCCATCGCCCCAGTTGAAATCAATGCAGTATGCCTTAATGCCCTCTTCGAGATCGTTAAAATCCTTTTGAGCTGCCCGGATAGGTGTCGCACAAAATGAAGCAAACACCGTGATAATTACAAGAACAATTATCTTTCTCATATACTGTGGCTCCTTCCACATATAATATCACAAAACACACATAAATCAATCAGAGCAAGATATTTTCTCTACTGCCATAATCCCTGCATATCAATTCATAAGCTGTGAAATCTCATCTTCAGACAACAGACGCATATACACCCTTACATCGTCAAGCTGCCCGTTCAGGAAGTCACTCGGTACAAGACCTGCGTCATACTCCTGGCCAAGCGAGAACATATCGTCAGCCGCGATCGAGTTTGCAGTCGCGTAGCTAAGGACTAATTCGCCATCGACATACAGATGCAATTGATCTTGGGAGTCAGCTAATGCAAGTGCCACATAATGCCATGTGCCGTCAAATACAACCGCGCTGCTGCCATGCCAACCATTATCATATACATAAAGCAGATCATTCGAAGACTGCTGGCCGAGCATTAACCTGTTGTCGCCATTGGCGGCGTTGAAAGAGGCAAAGAACTTGTTGGAATCAGCCATATTCGCCTTGATCCACATTGCTATTGTAAAGTCACTGCCAGCGACATCGGCACTGATTCCGTCAGCGGAAACATAGTCATCCACACCATCCAGCGACACGGCACCGGCACCTATTTTGACATCACCTGCGGCAGTTGTAATATGGGCGCCATTTTTCAGCGTCGCTTGATTGTTTCCAACCAAGTCGGTATCGTCAACGTCAAATGGCCAGTGAGAAACCAGCCAGCGGTAATCGTAATCGACAAGCCAAAAGCCTCCAAAAACCTTTACATCATCAATGTCAACAGAACCGTCACCGGTTAGGTCCGCCCCGCCGCATAACGGCGTATCGACACAACCACTGGCAAGCCATTGGGCTGCAAGACCTGCCAGATCAAAATGGCCAAGCTCTCCGGTAAAGGTATTATGCACCGTAAGATTCAATACCGCGTCAGAGTATGCTCCATTGACGTTCGATGCGCGAATCGTAAAGCTATTGTCGCCGACGTCATCGTTGCCTGCAATGCCTGAAAGCGATCCGTCCACCGCAACCTGAAGCCAGGCAGATCCCGCTTCTTTACTGAAAGTAACACCGTCATTATCAAAAACGGAATTGGCAATAGTGCCCAAATAGTCGATTCCTTCCAAGGCAGCGGCTCTTACGATTGGGTTAGCAATAAATACCGGTGCATCAATATAGCTGGCAACAACATACGCACCGCTGATCACCACTTGTGAAAAACCAGGGCCTTGCCATGCTACAGCAAGATGGTCACTGCCTGAACCTTCCTTGTGCAGTGCCTCAATATAATAGCTTTGGCCTGCCTGAAGTGTAATCGCAACAGAGGTCTGACTGGTGTACTTTGTCCACTGCTTAAAACTCGTATAGCCGGAAACATAAGCTATTATTTCCGCGTTTGCCGGATCGGTGTCGCTGCTCAGCTTAAGCTGGCTGGAATCGTCCGAAGCGATCCAGAAAATATATTCACCGGTTACAGGAGGCTCAAGCCACCCTGACATTTTTGTGCCGTAGTAATTTGTCACATTTGTATCTGTCTCAAAACTGTTGACAACTTCTATCTCATCGGGGTTGTTTGGATATTTACTGCTGCCGGTCAGGTTTGAAACTGCGGTTCCGCTGATCCCCAAAAAGGTTTCCTGAAGAATTCCCTGCCTGTCAAGAATGGTCATATTCACTATTGCGGTCAAACTGCCTGTGCCGTTGACATCCGCGGCAGTATAAGTAAAGGAATCAGTGCCGGATGCACTTCCAGACGGCATAAAGACAAGTGTACCGTCCCCATTGTTGATCACTTGACCTTTCTTTGGTTGTGTAAAGCTGAGGATAACAGGTTTTGTGCCTTCCAGCTTCCTGTCATTTGCGAGAACATCGAGAATATTCGCCTTTCCTTTGAACACTGCGAACGAATCGTCGTCGACCGTAAGGATATTTGTATTGACGTCTGTAATAATGCCGTCGGCATCAACCTCGAAATGGTATTCGTGCGGACCAACTCGAAGAGAGGTGATGAAGCCCTGGTCGTTTCGCCGCAGCCAGGCACGCGTAATAGTATAATCTGCACGCCGATAAGGAGTCTGCACGCCTCGGGTATCGTACAAAACGACTTTGTTGAGGCCCGCAGAGACATAATCAAGAAAATCAATACATTCATTAATATTGGCCTTCATCGGTGCAATCCCGTTTTCAACACCGCGACGCCATCGGTCAATCGCAGCAACCAGGCGTCCCTCTGAATGAGACAGACTCTGATTGGCCTGTGTTGCCAATGCTTCCTGTGGTGCTCCATAGAACCAGTCGATATTGATATGACCCCGCATAAAAGACAATTTCCGCCAGGCGCTGCCCGGTCCGGTTGACCAGTAGTCGCTCCATGCCGCATTCCAGTTGGCCGACACACCATCCCAGTATCCTTGAGCCTGGAAATGGGCCTTGGTTGCGTTCCAATCGACCCAACCGTTGCTGCCAGCGACAATATCCGGTCCGCCCGCGTGAACCAGCATCAGCCCTTTGCGGCGCCATAGATCTTTGTTGGCACAGCGTCTGACATACCCGTCCAGCGAATGAGTCACCTCATGTCCCATGACAAGTGTAAAGTAATCGCCTTTGTAGGCCCCGGTACCGAATACAGCTTCAATCGGGCCGTCCTGATCAGAACTAAAGCCGTCTCCGCTGTCACCACCGGTATTGGAAGAAAAGGTGTTTTTGGCGCCACGGAAACTGTTCACCGTACCGCCCCGTCCGTCGCCCCAGTAATTGCCCAACGTCAAAAGCGAATCCGGAAAGATTTCACGGGGCAGACTGTTAATGTACTCCAGGACGGACTCTCGCTGGCCAAGAGATGATGTCTGGTTCTCGCCAACATGAAGAAAAGTCGTTATATAGATATCGCGCAGCCCACCAGTCAGACCAACCGCATCAGCAACATTCGCCCTGTGCGTAGGCGTGTCCGGCAGCATCTGGTGCATTGTCATCAGGTTTTGGCCGGCGATACTGGGCACATGATGATAAACCGACGTGTTCAAAGACGAACCCATCTGCAAAAACGAATACCTGCCTACATGTGCTGTCATATCCGCGAACATCTGCTCACGCTCAGGCAGAGTTGCGGCCTGCATGTGTGAAATGATCGCACGGCTGTTAGCATTTATTACACCCAAAAGCTCCTGACCGTTTGCCTCAAGCGCCGTACCGAGATCGCCCGGATGAGCGTCATAGATAGCCTCGTTCTGGGCGATGCAATCACCAACCGTCTTAGCCTGTCCGTAGGCGAGAAAAATATTTGGAGAACCAGCGTAGCCGCCTGTTACAAGGTCATAAACTCCGTCACCATTGAAGTCAGCGAAATCTACCATCGCCCCGTCAGTAGCAGCCTTCATATCAACAACCGCTCCAACCGAATCCATAACAACCAATGTTCCACCCGAAGACAGCCCGCTATTTAACTGCGGATCGAACCAGTAACTTATACTTCCCCAGTTGATCCCCTGTATATAGTCCGGCACGCCATTCCTGCTGATGTCAAACAAACGCGGATAAAGATTATACGAACCGCTTGAAAGAACTTCATAGACACTGCTGTCAAGCTCAGGCGTCGCCGTCGTTCCGACATTAAGATACGCCCGCACCTCACCTGACCTGTTGCCCATAATAATATCATTAAGACCGTCCCCATCCCAGTCACCCGCATCAAACCGCTGATCGGGCAAAACAAAGTCACTATTGTTCGGCATTTTGACAAAATAGCTTGCCGCATAAACAGGCACTTCTCCTGCTAATGACATATTCCTGTATACCCGGACTTTTCTGTCGCCAGCCACAGCAACCAGGTCATCGACCTCGTCACCCGTCATGTCTGCAAGTGCTATCAGAACTGTCCCGCTAAGCGATATGTTTGCACCGTTGGCCACTACTCGTACACCAGCGGCAAATACAGGATTACTCGGCGTGCCAGTATTCATGTACCGCCAGACTGTACCTGAATGGCCGACCAGCAGATCGTTATCTCCATCATTGTCCCAGTCGATCACCCTCGGCACACGCATTCCGCTCAGCGAAATATTCACCCCGCCAGCCTGTATTGCCTGAAAATCTGTAAATGTTGTCGTACGATCTGCACCCTCAGAACCGGGGTCGCCTACAACACTGACGGTAACCGTCGAATGCGTAAATCCTCCCTTGCCGTCTTCGATCACAACATCGAACGAGTCGTATCCGACAAAGCCGCTGTCAGTCGTATACGTAAACGATCCATCACCATTATCGGCAACCGTTCCGTTATCTCCCTGAGTGAAACTTACAACCGAAAGCTCATCCTGCTCAGGATCATAAGAATTGAAGAAAACGCTTGCTGTCGAAAAGGGCTGTGTGTTTGTCCCCTGAGTTGTAACCTCCCATGTCTTCGGAGCGTGGTTGTCCATCAGTTCGACAACTGTCGCCTGATCGATCACATAATCGAAGACATGTATCTGGTCGATCCTTCCGCTGAAATAACCAGCCGCTTCTGTGTTGCCTTCGACCGTGCCGATACTGTAAAAAGCAGCTGTTTTAACACCAGCCGTTCCGCTGGCTGAAGCCGACAGTTCCCCGTCTACATATATGCTCGCCGTACCAGCCGCATCATATCTTATTGCAACATGATGCCAGTTGCCGTCATTAACCGGCGTATCCGACCGTACAAGTATCTGACCGTCAATTGCAAGAGCAACTTTACCCTGCTCATCGATGCGGCCCCACTGTATTTCATCCGAACCTGTTATGCCCGCAAGCGAAGTTGAAGTTGTCCTCATCCAATAGGCCAGAGTGGAAGTATTGCCCAATACAGCCGACAAGTCTGCCGAAGCTAGCAAAGAATCGTCCACCCCGTCAAACTCCAGACATGTGAACTGGACACCGGACACCCAGTCAGCCGAATCCATGTTCTGCAATGTAAGATCGGCTTGGCCAAGGCTGTCAAAAGCGACAGTCGACAGGCAAACACTGCCGAACGGGTCCTCATGCCAGTCTGGACCTTCATCGAAGTTCCAGTGATAAATAAGCCCGCTGTCAAAGGCATAAGCGGGACAACCGGAAAAGACAGCAGCAAGGATCAACAAAATACTAACACGTAGACCGTACGACATAACACACTCCTTTTCATCAAAATATATCACACTCAAATCGTCATTATTAGGCCATGACTATACAAAAAAAGTGCTTAATTCACTAAAAATCAAACACTTACACTCCGTTAAGATATTTCCGGCATCCCCACAATACCCTCCTTATACCGATCAATTTCATGCGACTAATTATCCTGTTTAAGACACCTCTGTCCAACACTGCCGTTTGGCCAGATGTAGATGAAACTCGCAGTGAATGTACTCATACTATACTCAAATATCGCGTAACTGTTCGTAATAATATCAACAAAAGCATAAATATTAACCCAATTTAAGCAATTTGAGATATAACCCTTTTTTGATGTCATAAACACAGAAAGTGTTTGATATATTTTTTCAGTAACTATCACAGAATTGGCAAGCTGACATTACTACACGATGACTACAAAAAAAAAGTGCTTAATTTACGAAAAATCAAGCACTTACCCTCCGAAACCGAATTTCGGCAGACTCGCCTCCCATCTTTCTACCGATTAAATTCTGTAGCAAGCCGGAAAACTTATATTCCTAATAAGGGCGCTGCGATCCAACTCTGCCCTTGGGCCACGAATATGTAAAGCTGGCACTCAATGTACCCCAACTATACTCAAATTTTTCTTTGTAATCTAGAAGATCAACGTGGCCGTCAAAAAATATTGTATTGCCTTCACCATCGTTCTTTTTTTGCACTGATGTACCATGATATGTAGCGATACAGTCGCCCTCAAACGAATCATTCATGTGACGAGCAAAAAAGATAGTATCATTGAGGATATGACTTGCAAAACCGTCAATCTGCCAAAGTGTCTCTTCAACAAACGTAATCACTTTTGCAGGCCTTACAACCTGTGAACCCTTCTTGACACCCTTTTCCCAAACACCAGGATTATGACCAAGAAAAACGTTTTGGCTGTAGGAATAAACCGGTTCAATGGCGATACCGCTGTTGTTGTGACCAAGATGGTTCGGACCATATTCTCTTGCGAATTTTTTGAAGGTCGGACAAAGATGAATTTTCATCGATTCCATATATTCAAACAAAGGCCCTTGCTTTTGTTTATCGCCCATATAGTTATGGCTGCCATCGTGCCACTGACAGGAATAGGTCTGGCCGGTCGTCAGCGGATCAAAAATTGATGCTCTGGCATATGGAAAATCATCCCCGTTGTCCAACAAATACATCTTTATGGCAAGACCGTACTGCTTAAGATTGGTCTTGCATATTACAAGCTTAGCCTTTTCCTTCACCAATGCAAGGCTGGGCATCAAAATTGCCAGCAACAACGCGATGATTGATATTACTACGAGCAGTTCTATCAAAGTAAAACCTTTTTTCCGCATTTCGACACTCCCTTATAACATGAATGATCAATACATAGGAAACCACCAACCTATCTACCTGATTATCATTATACTAGTCTTTAGCAGAAAAACAACAAAAAAACATACTCAATGATAAAACAACCCTATATTAAGGCCATTTTTGAGCCAATTTCGCTAAATCAGCAATATTGACCATATCATCACCCGTCAGATCCGCTCCGCCGCACCTCAGGGCGTCAGTGCAGTCGATTTCAAGCCACTTACCGGCCAAACCTGCGACATCCTCCAAACCTTTATCGCCAGTGAACATATTATGCACCGTCACTCTAAGTGCCGCTTCATCAAAAAGCCCGTCCTCATCAGTCGCGCGAATTGTTATTTCAAAAACTCCCGCATCACTGTCGGCAGGCAAACCGGACATTTCACCGTTGCCCTCTATCGACAGCCACGCGGGACAATTTGTCGCCGTAAATCTCAAACCGTCACCGCTGACAGCCTCAACAAGTGAACCGTTAAAATTGTCACCTTCAAAAGCATCATAAGATATAACATCACTTTCAAACACAGGTGCCCTTGCCAGGACAAATCCCTGTCTTGCGAACTGCCTGTAGGGAAGAGTCACCGTCGTAACATTTTCATAATAACTTACCGTTGCTCCAAGAGTATCGTACTGCCTGAGAAACTGCCAATCACCGAAAAACTTCATAACAAACGGCGTCGTATCATCCATATACGATGACGAGCAGCTTACATATATTCGATGGCTGCCGACTTTCCAGATATACGCTCCGGCGCGGCTGACTGACGTTAGATAGCCCCTGTTGATACTCTGGTCATCGACAAAAGATGTCGCTGCATAAGTGGCGTTGGCCTTGTCGTAAAACAGATGATAATCGTCAAAAGTCTCAAGTGTAAAAGGCTCACTGCCCGGGCTTCTCATTGAAGCTGCAAATTCATCCAACTGTTCCGGCTCAGGCTTTACAAGCACGGTATAAGACAATGAATGATCTGCCGGAGCGGTCCCGTGTTCAAAGAATACCCGTGTATAATTGCCGACTGATGGCGTAAAATCTCCGACGGCGTCAAGAAAATCACCCTTATATACAAAAGACGGCATAGTGGGCGAACCAATGTAGTAGTCACTGAGACCGTATACCCACTGCTGCTGATCGCGCCGAGCCGTGACAGCAGGCGCCCCGGGATGCACATAATACCCATTACCGTTGATATCGACAATGGTATGATCACCTCCGGCAGGCAGCGTCCACTGTCCTGTGCCCGTATGACCGATTCCGTTGATAACAAGGGGCTGGCCGCTAAGATCGGATTGACCCTGCTGAATTAGACCGGTTATCACCGGCTCAGGAGCGTATCCGTAGTTAATATCTGTCGTAACAAGTGTAATGCGATTGTCAAAGAAGAACGCGCTCTTTCGCTGCGTACCTGCGTCTGGCTCGTACATCCACACTCCGCTGTCGAAAAGATCCGCGCCGCCCGTAAGTTTGGCCGCGCCGCTGAAATACGCAGGCTTCCTCCAATAGAGAAGGTCACCAGGCTCAGTCACTCGATTGGTAACGTTCGGGTAACAGAAATGATCCCATCCTTCATAATAATAACCGGAATCAGCACTGTTTGGAGATCGCCCGTTATTACCTTCTGTAATCAACATCAGCGAACCTCGCATCGAGTTGACATGAAAATGATCCGGCCTGCCCATATTGTCATAAGCTTCGCCGCCGCGTTTATAGACATGCGCCCCGCGCACACTTGCCAACCAGTTATCGCCTCGATGAACGGCGGCACCCATGACATTGAACGAAAGATGCCCTTGCAGATGTTTCCACTGTTCAACCGGATCGGTAGACGCCGCAGGAAGGATCACTCTCTTCCAGTCCGTCGGCAAAAGTGAACTGCCCTGGCCGGTCTTTGCGATCGCAAGGTAAGCCATCTCAAGATCATCTTTGACTTCGGTGCCATAATAAGCAGCCGTAAGCTCCGCGACACCCTGAGCGAATTTAACTGTATTGCCAAGCAGAAGCCCCCCGCTTATCGATGCTGACGGATGGCTGGGTCGTAGTTTGAAATGAACAGGAAAATCACCGTTGGTATCGGTCCAGCACCATGATCTGGCGGCTTGTCGAAAACGTTCGATCGCCTCGACAGTAAATGCACCGCTGAAACCGGCACTGATAAAGTTCCTGTGATGAGTGTACATGCTTTCAAAGCTGTAACTCGCATAACTTATGTGATGTCCCGTGTGATGCGTTATCCCGCCGTCTATCGATATCAGTCCGGACTGCGGATGCTCAGGATAACCAAGTATGGTCTTATCCAGTTGCAGCCGGATAGTCTCAAGCAGCTGCCACTTAAACGCTCCATCGCTGATACGTGATACCGCTCGAAAAGCGGTCGAATAAAAGTTAAGATAAATATCTGTTGAAGACGAAGGGCTTTCCAGCAAGAGTTTGCCGCCTGCCGAACAGTAAAAAATGCTTAAACCCAAAATGTCGCGGACTTCCTGTTCAAGAGTATGCGACATACGCAGAGTTTTCCAGCAGGTGTTTCGCCACGTATACCCGTTACCGATACTCGGCACAGGGTCGCCGCTGCCGGGCAGGACATTGTGATCGACAAACAACTCCACCATATCGAGGTACGCCTGTTCGACAGCGGCCCTTTGAGACGTCTTCGCCCGCCCATAAAGTTCGCATATCCGGTTTACCTTCGGTATCCAGTCACCGTTAAAACTGGCAGGCTCTGCGAGATTGGCGACCGAGCCTGAATTCTCTCCGTCTATGGCAATACTTCTGCCCGTCAGGGCACCAGTTGCCGGATCGCGCTGAATATAAAAAGTAACGTCAATGATCGCTGTGATCTCGTCCATATCGGCGGCGCTAAGGCCGACTCCATTTGGATATATCTCGGCAATATCATATTTCGCGTCAAACTGGTCCATCTGCGACATCATCGACGCCGAAATATCAGCCTCTGACAGCTTAACCGGCGCATAGAGATAATCCGCATGAATATCCCAATTATAATTTGGGATCGCAATCGCTGACGAATGCAAGGCCAAAAGTACAACCACTAAACAATTGAAAGTTATTTTCATACTGCTCTATCTGCATTAACTGTTCGATCACCCGAAAAACAAACCTCCAGCCCCAACTTAAAACCCTCCACCAGAGGAGCTTATCATACCAAATATTACGACAAATAACAAGAAAAATGCCCTTGTCCATCTTAATTACGAAACAAATACAAGCAGTTTTAAGCGATGAGATCGTAAAAAAATGTATTCATAGAAAATGAACTATTGCTTTGCCGAAATATTAAGATAGAATATACACGTACTGTCCCATTATTACAAAGGAGCAATGATGAACCTGGAAAACACTGACCTTAGAAGATTGCTTGAAGTTGCCGTTGTTGCCGCCCGTCTGGCAGGCCAACGCGCCATGGAAGAGATCAAATACGCCAAATCTTCCTTAAAAGACAACGCTGAGATGGTAACCAACGCTGACATGATCTGTCAGCAGATCATAATGGACCGTGTAAAGGAAACATTTCCCGATCACGGTTTTCTTGCCGAAGAAGGCCCAGGCAACAAGATGTCCCTTTCCCCGCCACGATCAGGCGATCCATTCTGGTGGGTCATCGACCCCATCGACGGAACAAACAACTACGCACACGGCATCCTCAACTTCACGGTCAGTATCGCCGTTATGTACGGGGGATACCCGGTTGTAGCGGTTATCTTCGAACCAGCAACAGACTCAATGTACAGCACAGTGAAAGGCGATGACGCTCAGCTTAACGCGTCCCGAATAACAACAAGCGATGAACCGGTCAACGAATTCGCCAGCTTTGGCATCGACAGCAATTTCAAGGTCGAAGTAACCGATGCGATCCTCGAATTCATTCGCAGGACAAAGTTCAGAAACTTTGGAACAACAGCCCTGAACCTGTCTTACATTGCCAAAGGTTCGATGATAGGTACAATGACAACTTATGCGAGACTCTGGGACATCGCGGCAGGAATATTGCTCATCGAAAACGCAGGCGGTATTGTTACAACGACGGACGGGAAGAAGATTTTCCCGATTCAGCTTGAAAATTACAATAACGAAAACTATACCATTCTGGCCGCTAACAACCAAAAAGTACACGCTCAACTGCTGGAAATGATTAATTCCAATACAAAACCGGCTATTTAGAACTTTATTTTGAGAAAAGTCAGTTTTTTTGTAACGCTGGTGCATAATTACCGTCTAATACCATGTGGCCGAATAAGGGCCGTTTAACTGAAATTGTACAATGATCACAAGGGAGACAAAAAATGAAGCCTACAAATCGTATGAAAACCATCACCTTTGTCGCAGTGCTGTTTGCGGCAATTATGCCATCTGTCGCGATGTCAGCAACCACCACTGACCCGCTGTTAAACATGATACCTGCCGACTCACTTTTCTGTGTCCGGGTCAACAATCTCGACCAGGCCCTGTCCTCGCTCGACCAGTTTATGACAGGCGCATCGCCAATGCCTGTCGGTATGATGGCCAAAATGGCGCTGGGCGGAATGCTGGGCGATAATATGCTCACAAACGTCAACACAAAAGGCAGCATGGCTGTTTTTGCCGTCTGGAACGAAGATGCGCCGGCAATCGGCATAATAATGCCGACAGAAACTTTCAAGAAATTCATTTCTGATAACGCAAACGCATCCGAGCCTGATGCGCAGGGTATTTCAACTATCAAAGGACAGTTCGCGCTTATGCCCGGCATGGAGATGGAAATAATAACCTATGCCTCCGCCCTGCCGAAAAAAGGCTTCATGCTGCTCTCTCCTGAAAGTGACATGCTTTTAACCGTCAAAAAAGCTATGACATCCACCGCGATAGCGACTGCTCTTGACAGCAGCGACATCACACTGGCCGAAACGAAACCATTGTGGGCACGTGTCAACATAGCAAAATTATCCGAATTGTTTGGCCCCATACTTGAAGCTCAACTGAACATGGCAAGGCAGCAGATCACCGCTGACATGGAAAAAGCATCAGACGGAAACAAACCCCCAATGGAAATGGCCAAGATCATGGGCCTCTACTTCGATGCGTTCGAAAAAATCCTCGCAGACTCTGACTACCTCAGCCTTTCGCTTGACCCGACTGCCGAAGTACTAAACATCAATTACACTTATGGCGCCAAAAAAGGTTCCGACGTTGCCGGCCTGCTCGTCGACAGCAATACACCTGTCGGCCCATTCAAGACAGCCGGCTACCTCGACTCATCCGAAGCCATTAACATGCTGATCAAGGTTGACAAGAAGATATCTGCAAAGACCAATGCGAAAATGCTCGATCTCATCAGCGCCATAACCGAGGACATGCCTCAGGAAAATATCGTAAAGTGGAAAACACTATTGGTCGATTCCGTTGAGGCAATGGGCGATGAGCAGGCGTTTTCATTCTCACTTGCCAAAGGCTCACCTCCATTGAGAATGAAACAGGTTATCATGCTTGACGATCCGGCTAAGTACAAAGCGGTAACGGAAGAAAGTTTCGCAATGGTAAACGACTTCTACAAGGCGCTTGGACTGCCGGTAACCATCGATCAAACCACTGCTAAGACAGAAACTTACAAAGGCGCGACCATAGAAACGATTAAGATCAATATTGACGCTGACGCTCTCGTTGGTGGAGACCCTAAAGCTAAAGAATTGATCGACTACATGTATGAAAATATGGGCTTTAAGAGTGCGATTACAAACAACTACTTTGTTATGGCAATGGGCGACAACGCTGATGCTGACATCAAGAAACTCATCGACAAGACAGGGGCAGGTACCTCAGCTCCGACAGGCGATATTGCCACAGCAATGAAGCTGTTAAAGAACAGCGATAAAGCCGAATTCATCGTTACCGTCAACTACCTGCGTCTGCTTGCAGGCATCGGCGAAATGATGGAGGACGCTCCAATGCCGGAGGCTAAAATGGCAGCTGGCATGTTCAGCGGCTTCAACATCGATTCCAAAAGCTGCCTGGTAATGGCAGGAAATGTCGGCGATGGTAAGGTCAGCGTTGATATAGCCTTCCCGAAACAACATCTGATGGAAATGATGGCAGCAGTTATGCAGATGCAGCAACAACAGATGCAGAAGATGAACGAGAGCAACCAGTAAGATCCTAAAGCTCTAAATAAAAATCCAACCAAAAAAAGAACCCTCCAGCCAACCAGCCGGAGGGTTCTTTTGCGTTAACTAAAATATGTATGCAATGGTTCTGAGCCAGGCAGGGAAGTTTGGACAATTCTTCAAGTCCTCTCTAGAGCTTTGTAAAGATTTACACAGCACTAGCTTTAAAATTCAACACATTTAAAAACTTAACCGTTTAACGCACCAAAGCTATACAAGTCCTGCATTTTACCATCCGAAAGGATTCCAATACCATCTTCCGTTAATTCGTTTCATATACACTTGCATATTCCCGGCTTCATCAATGTCTCGAGTCCCGGCTCTCTTAGATGCATGCTTCTTAAACATTTGACCACCACTTTGAATCATAAAAGTAACGGTAGCAGTTTCATATCCATTCACTTCGACTGAAGCACTATCAATACCCTCAACTTCCTGAACATCGTTGATTGAAGGCTCAAAGCTTCTTAGTGTTGCTTCACAATCTATCTCTACACGACAGTTATCATCCAGATTCAGTTTTGCCAATGCTATGTCCGCCAAAATATCCTTTTCAATATTTAATGCCTTGGTCATTCCCTCCATGTCTCTTTCCCGTTTCTTCAATGGGATCAACTTGTGATTATCAAGGAGCGGAATAGTCAAGGGATCATAATCACCTTTGATGAGCATCTGGACAATATCATTATAAGCATCTATTGCCTCGATTACTGTCGCAATTAAATAGTCGTCCTGAACAATATCAGCAACGACATCATCACTTGAATTTGCCTCCAATTCGAGATTCAAGTGCATTTTCTTATCTGCTGTCATTACATAATCCGGCTCTTCCGGCTGAGGATCCCAATGCCACTTGTTTTTCAGTCTCTTCATGTATATTTTCACATCGCCTGTGGTTGGCGATATATGGGCATCATCAACGGCATCTGGAACATGCTTTTTGTGGATGACGGCACTATCTTTAATGTTAAATGTGACAGCAGAAGTTTCTCTCTCTATCATCACTGCCGGGATAGTTGTTTGTTGCTGACTTGAGGAGAATAAATCTTCTATAGCTGCCTCAATCTTGATCTTGACATGGAAAGCATCATATTTCTTCAATCCAGCCATTCGGATATCCTTAAGAACATCCTTATTGATGGGAAGGCTCTTTGCCTCCTTGTCAAGCAGCTTCTTAGAAACTTGTGTATACTCTTTTGCCGCCTGTCTAGCAGCAGCCTTCAAATATCCGCCTTCAACTGTTTCAGCCAAAGCAATATTGTCAAATAAATTCAATGAAGACTTCTTGATTTTCTTAGGAATGTTTAGGTCTTCCTTATTCATTAGTGCATCAATTTGTGTCCCCCATGCCTCAAAGCATTTCGTGTAATAAAAACGTAACTTATCTTCCGGCACAGTAGTTGGCAAAGTATACTTGCTATAACGATCTATTTCCATTTCAAGCAAATTTTCTAAATAGTGCTCATGACTAAATGGCAAAGAGTCCTCAGATTTTTGCTGGATGTAGGGAAGTACAAAATCGGACTTAGAATATATATACGCAGACATGATGAAATCACTATAGCAGCTTTTGGCTTTATTCAAATCTGATGTATTGGTTTTTTCGTCAGAAAATACCCATGCTGAAACTTTTGCATATTTCTCAAAAAACGATTCTGCACCATCGATATTTCGTTTAATCATCATGCCAGCGTAACATCCAACTGCACCAGCAAACTGCTTTTTTGTTCCGGTCCATTGGTTTCGTAATAGTTTTTCAGAGCTTAAATATTTTTGCAAGAAATTATCAACAATCGTCAAGTCCTCTGTTTCACCTATAAAACCAAGTAGCCAAATAGCCCCTCGCTTAACATGAATACCTTTGCCATGTTTTCTATTTAAACCCTCCTCAATATTCAAACAATAGAGAACATGTTCTTTTGCAGAAGGATTAATTTTGTTCATAGGAAAGTACTCTGGACCAAAATAATTATTTTGGTAGCCAGCCCCCCATCCATAAACAGGAATTAATGAAGTACGCACTGGTAGATAGTTTGAATCCAAAGTACTATCATTAGCTAATAAATGATCCGATAAGAGCAAACAGAATGATACTATTACCACAACAAAAAATACATGGGTATTATACGATAGCCTGTTTTTCATTTCCTTTAACACCTTTCTATTTAATAATTAGACATCATAAATAAGGAACAATTAAAGGTGGAAACAATTAGATGTACGGTAATTTTTTTCGCTCAAAAGCCGTCTCATATTTTCTGCCCATATCATAATCAAAAAATCAAATCCGCCAAAAAAACTCACCACTTTTAAAATCTCAAATCCACAATCCCAAATTCCAAATCAATAATCTGTAGCGTAGTTTTTATCTTTTTTCTTCCGTGTAATTCCGTGCATTCCGCTCGCCGTGCTGTCGCACCATCGCAGCAGGTGGTAGATTCTTATTCACCGGCAAAAACAAAATCACGAACAAAACAACCAACATTCTACAGCAGCTTTTATCAATTACCAGAATAAACCTACAAAAAATCCCCAACAAAACCTCCGAATTTCCATCTGACAAATCCATTGCTTTCCGCAGAAAATTTTTAGTTGTAAATTAGTGTCCATTAGTGTTAATTAGTGGTTCCACCTAATATCGCCAAAGGCGATTCCCTCTAACAAACAAGACTATCCCAACTCTACAACCGCACAATTACAAACCCAATTTCGCACCTTAACTACTAACTACTACCTACTAACTACTGAAACAAAGTTTCAAAAATCTTACCTAATCGTTATAATCATGGTCAATATAGGCAATCTGGGTAACCCCAGAAATCGAATTCTTGCTCTTGACAGATCGACAAACTCCAGTACATTTTCGCGCATTTTCCGATCAAATCGGTGACTTTTCGACCAAAACAGTGCAATAGTTGGCAATTTTACCCCAAAAAAGTGAAGTTACCCATCTTAACAAAGTGCGTTTTCAGCCCAAAAACGCACTTTGCCCCAAAACATGTCCCACCTCGCCAGGTGTCCATGGCACCCCCATCCCCATCAGATATTGCCTGCTAAATGAGTTGAATTTATCAGTGCTTAGTGGTAACATCGCAATCCTTAATTCTCTTTTGAATGTAACCTCAGTAGTTATTAGGCGGAAATATATGTCGGTTGTTAGTTTACGTGGTATCTGTGTTGGTTTTGGCGGTCCGCTGGTTCTCGATCATGCTGATCTTAGCGTTGAACGCGGTGAGAGGGTCTGCCTTGTAGGCCGCAACGGTGCAGGCAAAAGTACCCTTATGAAGGTCCTTATGGGCCAAATGGACGTCAAAAACGGCGATATCGTCAAAGAGGCTGGCGTAAGACTTGCAATGCTGGGACAGGAAGTTGCCGGCGATGAGATACATACGGTTGTCGACGAAGTTCTTAGCGGATTAGGCAGGATCGGTAAGCTCGCAGCCGAATACGAGCATATCAGCGCAAAGCTGGCAACTAACGACCACAGCGATCTGCTCAAAAAGCTGGATCGTGTGCAGCAGCAGCTCGAATCGGCTGGCGGCTGGGGGATACACCAGAAGGTTGAGGTTGTGCTGGATCACTTGAAACTTGATGGTGAAGCTGTTTTCGGTAGTCTAAGCGCTGGTACAAAGAGGCGGGTTGAGCTTGCTAAGGCACTTGTTGTTGAGCCGGATGTGCTGCTGCTTGACGAGCCTACGAACCATCTTGATATCGATTCGATCTGCTGGCTTGAGGAGTTTCTGCTTAAATTCAAGGGTACAATCATATTCGTTACGCATGACCGTCAGTTTATGCGCAAAATGGCGACGCGAATCGTTGATGTCGACCGCGGAAATGTGACAAGCTGGCAGTGTGATTATGATACTTATATAAAACGCAAGGAGCAGAGACTTGAAGCAGAGGCTACGGAGTGGGGCAAATTCGATAAGAGGCTCGCTGAGGAGGAAGTTTGGATACGGGGAGGAATAAAAGCGAGGCGGAGGCGTAACGAGGGACGCGTGCGTGAGCTGATGAAAATGCGGCAGGAGAGGAGCGATCGCAAGCAGAGGCGCGGCAGCGTCAGGATCGAGG
>DAOWHR010000218.1 GCA_030641315.1 Anaerohalosphaeraceae bacterium
AAATACGCAGGAGGCTTATTGTATTTCAACATAGCATCTACTAATTCTCTCTCAGTATTAGTACTTTGTTTACTTTCAGTACTTATTAAGTCCTGCGGTTCACCGTCTACGTAAACCGTCACTACTGTATCCGGTCCGGTTGCATATACAAGGGCTACATGATGCCATTGGCCGTCTCTGAGTGAAGTGTCATCAACATCTACCTGCCGCATGGTTCCATTATCATCACGAATAGCACACCGCAACCTTTGGCTGACAAACAAAACATTCAACATTAATGACGAACTCTGGCTTGCCGAACCAATAATCGTGTCAGTTGTCGTTGAAACCGAATTAAACCAGAAGCAGATTGAACCGGTATTTAGGCCAACTGCTGCATTCGGGAAAGCATTGGGGCCTATATCCATATAGCGATCACCAAAAAACTTAGCCGCTTGGCCAATGACTCCGTCTACAAACTCCGGCCCCTCGTTCATCGCTGTTCCATGATTCGTACCTTCCGAATCGTTCAGATCACCGTCAAAGGCATAGTACTGAATTATACCAGGCACATTCGGATCACCGGCGAATACCTGGCAGGAAAGTCCAAGCAAAGCGATCAAAAACAATAATTTCATCTTCATAATAAAGCCTCCAATAAAAAATAATATTACCTTGGTTTACTCTAAATAATTAACACATCCATCCCCTTCGGGTATGGAGCAACTCAGCCAGTTCAATGCAAACAACGCAAAATCTTCCATATTCACAACACAATCTTCATTGAAATCTGCCGGGGCATATCCCCATTTGCCGCAACCCTGCTCCAGAAGGATCATCGCATCGGCAAATCGTATACCCAATGTCATCTGTCCCGGAGCATCGTAATGGATGCCATCTCCATTCAGTGTCAAGTCGCTCGTGATCACCAATGCGGTATCGCCAACATTTTCGCTGACATCAGCTTGCGCCTGCCGCACAATATTGCCATAGGTCCATGTTCCCGCTTCAGATATCTGGCCAATAACAAACGGCATGTCCGCGACTGAAAACTCTACTCTTACAGCAGCAATGAAGTCTGTAAGATTAGCCTCGTAAGCATTGGCCATATCAAGAAATTTTGAGTCTCGCTCACCCTGCATCCAGATCATCCCGGCCACTTCGACATCATACTGTGTGACAAGAGTACTTAGTGCATCCTCCACTTCATTGAGAAATATATTATAATGGCTGCCGGAGACAGGATCCCAATCACCTGCAAGGCTCGTTCCTCCGCGTGCATATTTTATCAACGCTATTTTTTCATTATATGAATCCGCCAATTCTCTTCCGAACGTAACTTCCGGCCCAAAACTCTGCCCCAATTGGAGAAAGCTTAAACCTGGCTGCAAATCATACCAACTGCCCTCAAAATATATTTGCACATCACTTTGAGGCAGCTGCAACTCGGATGGCAAGTCATCATTGTCCGCTCTACCATCCATATTGGATTGCCCACCAAGCAGATAGACCTTCATTTTGGCTTTAGCAGAGTCTTCTGTAACCGTGAGATCTGCAAATTCAAAGCTGTCGATCCCGGTTGGCGGATGCAGCATGAAAAAGGTGTTAAATGATGTCGCGTTGATATTCGTGGTTGTGGCCTCGGTGAGCGTAACGGACGTACCATCATCCACAGACGCAGAGACAAGATATTCCGTGGCACTGTTTCGTGTCAGCGTAAAAGTCATGTCATAAGCTGTACCTTGAGTCAGAGTCACAGCCGGACCGGAAGCAGTCCCTGTCAGTTTGTCAACTAAACTGCTGTCACTGCAAGGATTTGTTTTGCCGCCTGTTCGAGCAACCAGCGAGCCAGTGGAGTTGTGCTGCCATTTAATAAAATATCCCATTGTACTCAAAAAACCAGCGTCTGAGTTAGTACCGTCGAGATCATTCAGCACCTGAGTGCCGCCATCGTTGAACAAACCAAAACGTAACGATTGGGTCGTTGCACCGGCATCCAGAGGAGTTACCGTAAACGACAGCGTGATCGCATCACCATCATTGGCAAGTGTCATATCTGAAAAATACGACCACAATGAACCTGTCGAAGCGGTCTCTGAAGTACCATCCGTGCCCCAGGTAAAACTATTGCTGGCCGGATCCGATATAGACGGAGTTCCATTGTTTGACCCCGTGTACCAGGTACCCGACAGATCTAATGTGAGACAAAGAGCCTGAGGAGCTACTATAAATAACAGAAAAGCAAACATCTTAATCGGGGTTGCTTTATTAAATAGAAACATATCCTTACTCCGAATTACTAAAAAGGACCGGCGAAGACAGCCCTTCGCCAGTCCCAAAATCATTTTCAAGTTCTTATCTTTTTCTCTTTAACAAACCAAGAGAACCCAGAGCTAATAAGGCCATTGTGGCAGGTTCAGGAATCATCTCAACCTGCAGATTTGCAAATTCAAAGCTGTCAATCCCGGTCGGCGGATGCAGCATGAAAAAGGTGTTAAATGATGTCGCGTTGATATTCGTGGTTGTGGCCTCGGTGAGCGTAACGGACGTACCATCATCCACAGATGCAGAGACAAGATATTCCGCGGCACTGTTTCGTGTCAGCGTAAAAGTCATGTCATAAGCAGTATCTTGAGTCAGAGTCACAGCCGGACCAGATGCAGTCTCTGTCAAGTTATTAACTAAACCGCTGTCGCTGCAGGGATTTGTTTTGCCGCCTGTTCGGGCAACCAGTTGCCCAATGGCGCCGCCCGTATTCCATTTAACAAAATATCCCATCGTACTCAAAAAACCACTATCTGAGTTGGTACCATTAAGATTATTCAGCACCTGAGTGCCGCCATCATTGAACAAACCAAAACGTAACGATTGGGTCGTTGCACCGGCATCCAGAGGAGTTACCGTAAACGACAGCGTGATAGCATCACCATCATTGGCAAGTGTCATATCTGAAAAATACGACCACAATGAACCTTTCGATGCGGTCTCTGTGGCACTGCCGTCCGTACCCCAGATAAAACCGCTGCTGGCTGGATCCGACAGAGAGGGAGTCCCATAGTTGGAACCTGTGTACCAGGTACCATTCAGGTCGACTGCCGCTTGCAACGAGCAACCGACACACAACAACATTACTACTACAAACATTTTCTTCTTCATAACCATTACCTCCGAAACAAAAAAATATAACTACATAGGTTGCCGTCAACCCACGATCTAAACTTAGTCACTGCCAGCCAAAAGGGCTAAAATTGTTCTAAAAGCTGTCGGGTCCTGATTGGGGGTGTGCTCAGGGGTCGTGGTCCACAATCGTTCGTCAAATGCCTCCTTATTATTACAGAATGACGCATGTCCATCACCGAACAGCCCGTTGACACCCGCCGGCTTGTTTCTACCGCCCTTGTGAGCCAAAGATGCCAGCCGGTCCAGAACATCGACAAGCATTACGGCCCGACCATTTATTTTGCTCATTCTGTTGGCAACTTTATAGCCATATTCACCATTAGATAACACCTCTTTAGCCTTACTCTGCGGATAATAGCTATAGCCAACACGAACGTTTGGGGCATGATAATTGCTCGGATCATCAGTGAATGGCCAAGCTAATTGTCCAACATAGGTCTCATACCGCCATGAAACCCCAATAGCGTTGAGCTCCTTTGGTGATGATGGGCAATAGAAAACTTTTGGATTTGAAATAATATCCGTATCAAATAAATACCCAAGATTGTAAGGGCCGGAAGCTACCTTAGCAGCATCGGTAGTTGAGTTCGGATTAATCCTGTAGGCAAGAAAAGCCGCCCATGGCATATTTGTGCCATTAAAATAGGACTTAGGTAGTTTATCATCGTAACTGCTTGCATATGTCGCGAATCCTATGCTCATCTGTTTAAGATTTGATGCGCAAACAACACGCTTTGCTCTTTCCTTCACAGAACCTAAAGCCGGCATCAATATCGCCAAAAGCATCGCTATTATTGAAATTACAACCAAAAGCTCAATCAAAGTAAATCCCCTTGTCTTGTTCATTACTACAATCCTTTCCATTTCATCGCAAAAAAAATACTTGTCCTATTCTTTATAATTACTTATAATAAAAAAGGCTCATACAAGCGCAAAACGCTTGTTGACCACCCCAGAGCCAGCACTTCTCTACCAGGATATGCTGCTGGCTCTGTTTTTTATTTGTAAGTCAAATCAGTATTTATCTGTTATTACGGTTTACCCGCTTCATACATCTCGCTGATCTCTTCTTCTGAAAGAACGCGTTTTAATATTGCGATCTCATCTATTATGCCGTTAAACATGCGATCTCTCATGTTGGCAACATTATTCCGTGCCGCCCCGATAAGCAAATCCGCCGCCACAGGAAGATTCTGAAATTCATGCGGCTTGAAATCAAGCAATACTCCATTCAGATAATATTTCACGGTTTTGTTATCGTGAGTAACGGCGATGTGATCCCATTGTCCCGAGGGAATTATCCCTTTTGAAATAATCTCGCCGGAACCCAATTTGGCATAGCGAAAGAAACTTAATCCATCAGATTGTCCATCGAGCCTGTCAGCAAATCGAATCTGGTAATTAATATGTTGGGTTGTACGGCAGGAAAGCAACTGCCCTCCCTTATCCAGTTCCGGACATCGAACCCATACCGCAAGCGTGATCGGTCCCGTGATACTTAAATCCGGATCACCTGGAACGATCACCAACTGTTTTTTGGCCCGCTCAAAACGCAAAGCATCTTTTTCAGGCCACCGGCCTTTCGTCCATGTCGGAGAGACGGCCTGGATACCTTTTTCGCCTAACGTTCCGTTCAATCTGCCTGCTGTCGCACCCGCATAATTTACTAACTTATCGGGGCGGTCCGGATCATATTCAAATGGATAATATGCCACCAAAGTCGGGTCCCGCCGAAGCTGATAGCTATACGCCAGCCATCGATGATAACTGTCGCCCTGATTTGCCTTTACCTTTGCATTGAATTCATCCTGGTGAACAAAAGCATATTTGTTAAGCTCTATGTTCTTTTGCTTGCCTGAAGTTGTAATCCTTTTGGCTTTGCCCTTTAGGAGCGGCACTTTCTTTTTATTATTTTGAGGGTATAATACAACCTCTCCGTCAAACACATGAATATCCGAATTACCTGCCAGATCAACATCAACACCAAACTCCGTACCCAGGTCGAGTACTTTACCCGAAGGTGTCTGTACAGTAAAACCGGCCGCATCCCTGTTAACATTTGCAACCACTTTGCCACTGAAAAGTTCCATAGCCGAAGTCGAACTCAATTCAAAATCAGCAGGCCCTTCAAGGATAACCTTCGCCCCATCGTTAAACACTATCTGGACCAAACCCTTTTCAAGGTAATATCCGCCTCTTCGTAATTCCTCACCCATCACCTTTTCTTCGGTGTATTGTCCCCAGACGGCATCTACTGTATAACCTAAGGAAGCTACAATCGGAGGCTCGGCAGGAACGATCCACAATAATAACATCAGAAACAACATTGCCGCTGTGGAGAGGATCGCAGTATAAATTAACAATTTAGAAGGCAACTGCTTTTCAATTTTCGTAATACCTCTTGTTACCTCAACAGGCTCGGCTACAGGTTTTTCAACTTCAACGGTAATTGCGGTCCTTTCAACTTCTGCCAGTTCATTCCACGTATCAATATCAAACGGCCGTTCCTGCAAAACAGCGTTATCGTTAAAACTGGACAAAAGCCTTGCATCAGCTTTTAAGAGACAGGATATCATTGAAATGGATTCGATATAATGATCGACAGCCCCCGGACTATCTGATAAAATCGAATATAGACTTTCTATCTGAGCATCAGATGCCTTCCCTTCCAGCATAAGCGATATTAAAGTATTCAGTTTTTGTTCTGTTATGTTATTCATCTTGATAAACCTAGCGACCTCTTTATACAAATAAGTAACTTCCCATGTACGTTAGAGAGGGATTTGTATATACTATTTATTGATATGTTAAAGTTTTCAGCAATTTCCTTCGGTTTTACGTTGTCGAAATACCGCAGTTTTATAAGCTCTCTTTCTTTCTCACGTAACTTAGAAAGACACTTGCCCAAAATCTCCATTCGTCTGTCTTTTTGAATTACATTCGCAGATGCTTTTTCTGAAATGATCCCAAATAATTGGTCATTGACTATCACATGCTTGAGCGACTGTTTTCTTCTGTAATCCATTATTAGATAGTATGCGACCTTCTTTCCCCATGCGGCAAAATCTGTGCCTCGCTCATATTGGTCGAACTTGCGCCACATAATATTCCAGACTTCCTGAAGAATGTCTTCACCATCGTTAAAGTTCGGAACCAGGCTTAATATAAATGACAGTATGCGGGTCTGGTTGGCAAAAAACAAAGACACGAACTCTTCCTGTCTTAGCGGCAAACCAACATCATTATTATTGTCTGTTTCACTCATAATTGCACTTATATCGACAAATTGTCTGTAAATTAATCATAGAAACTACTCGTCTACCAGCTATACCGAATCAAAATTCATATTCTGCCAAAAAATAATTAAAAAACTCATCCAAAATCGCATGACATCATCTTTCCATACCCGAATATTAAACGTCAGCGGTATAAGTTCTTTTTTACACAGAGCAATAATGTACAGCTGGTGCATCTGCAATCACCTTTTCTTGTACTGGTTTAATAGACCAGTAGCTCAACCAAAACCCCAATATTTTGCTTATTTTGCATATTTTCGTCTTTGTTAAACTCAAAATTTCAGCTATAATTCGTTTAGTGGTTGTAGTACGCTTTAAAAACACATTGGCTAGAATTAATATAACCCCTTATACAATAAGCACTTGGAGAGGTGTCGGAGTGGCTTATCGAGCTGGTTTCGAAAACCAGTGTGCTCTTTGGAGTACCGCGGGTTCGAATCCCGCCCTTTCCGTTATTAAGAAAGGCTCATCTAACAAGGTGGGCCTTTCTTATGCGCATATCGTAACGAATTTCAAAAGCGGGATTTGAACCCAAGATGATGCGCAGCATCAGATTCCAGGGGTCGACACCGAAGGAGCTTGCTTTAGCAGAATCTAAGCCCTCTCCGTTATATAAAAGAAAAGGCTCATCTTACGAGATGGGCCTTTTCTATATATATATTTTAGCGGTTAAGAAAAAAGGGATTTTAACCCAATTTGCAGCTCACTTTTTACTTTGCTTGAGCATTCTTTACCATTTTTTCGAAGACCTTCC
>DAOWHR010000393.1 GCA_030641315.1 Anaerohalosphaeraceae bacterium
AACAAACCATAAACTCAAAAAAGCAAATGCTCGAAACGGTTCTGACTGCGTCCGAATGAGGTTTTGTGATTATGCCACTGGAATGTTTATTTGTTTTGTATTTCAATATTCGGATTTCGCATTTGGGCAACACGCCCTTACGGTCAGGCCTCTGATTGGGGTGCGTTGGTTTTTGTGTGAAGGCAGTTTATTGTAAGTTGGATTAGCAAAAAAAATGTCCTGGCTGTGACCATTGACAGCTCAGGACAATATCATCTCTCCTCAGATGGATCGATCTTGAGGGGTATTTTTGTTGGATTACTTTCGCCAGGCGGCCTTTCTTACCATCAGCGGGGGCAGTTGATGAGGGCGAACGTGGTCCATGTTCCGCCTGACGCAGCTTTTATCGCTGGGATACCAGGTAAGGTCGTGGTGTTTTACGTCCCACTGGTGGAGATATCTGATTTTTTTAAGTATTCCAAACATTTTCTCGCTCAATATTTAATTGGGGGCAACGTGTTACCCTACAGCTAACTTTTTTATCGTCCCGGTCAGATGAGGACTTAACCTAATGAAGTAAATTTTCTTAATAATGTAGTTGATTTGTTCTGTATGTCAGGATTATCGGGCATTGGGCAATAAAAAAGGCCACGGTTTTTAGCCGCGGCCTTTTGTGAACGGTATGCATGGAGTTATTATTAGAGCTACCCTGAAGTTGAAACGAACGGGCTTAATTCCCTTAGGCAGTTGATTATGGGTGGTAGTTTTTCGGCGATGAAATCGACCTGATCTTCGGTGTTGTACCTGCTCAGGCTGAATCTTATCGATCCGTGTGCGGCGGTAAAAGGCACGCCCATCGCGCGGAGGACGTGGGACGGTTCGAGCGCGCCTGATGTGCAGGCAGAACCTGAACTGGCACAGATACCGAACTTGTCCATCATCAGGAGTATGCTTTCGCCTTCGATGTATTCAAAGCTAATGTTTGTTGTGTTTGGGAGCCTGTTTTTTGTGTCGCCATTTACGAAACTGTCAGGGCAGCTTTGCAGGATTGCGTTTTCAAGCTTATCACGGAGTTTCGCGACCCTGGTGTTCTCTTCTTCGATGTGATCTGCGGCGAGTTGACATGCCTTGCCTAGAGCTATGATTCCGGGGACATTCTCGGTTCCTCCACGTCGGCCTGCTTCCTGATGGCCTCCAAGCATGAATGGAGAGAGCCTTGTACCCTTTCGGACATATAGTACACCTACACCTTTGGGAGCGTGCAGTTTGTGGCCCGAGAGGCTGAGCATGTCAATATTATTGCTTTTGTTCAGGTCTATTGGAATCTTTCCTATGGCCTGAACAGCATCTGTATGGAAGGTGACTCCTTTTGCTTTTGCGATAGCGGCGATCTCGTCAATCGGAAATACTACTCCGGTTTCGTTGTTGGCGACCATTATCGATACTACCGCGGTGTCGTCGTCTATGCAGTGGTTCAGTTCGTCTAAGTTGAGACGGCCATCTTTGTCAACTCCGACTTCGGCGACAGAGTAGCCGTGGTGTTCGAGTTCACGACAGGTGCTAAGTACCGCGGGGTGTTCGACGCGGCTGGTTACGATCTTACGCTTGTTCGGGTGGGTGGCAAGCATTCCCCTAATTGCTGTGTTGTCGCTTTCGGTACCGCAACTGGTAAAGATGATCTCTTCTGGAGAACATCCCAACAGGGATGCGATCGACTGCCTGGCCTGTGCAATTTTTCTTCCAACCTGCCCCCCGAAAGAATGCATGCTCGAGGGATTGCCGTACAGATTGCCGAGGTACGGCAGCATTTCCTGTATTACTTCCTGTGCAACCATTGTGGTTGCGTTATTGTCCATATAAACGGTGTTCATTTCCCCACCTTTCAATCGCATTAGTTGTGCGAATCTTTCTGTTCTGTAACATTTAGATCGTCGCTGACGAATTCTCTGAGCCTTGCTTCAACAACATCTTTCATTGTGAACTCAGACATTCTGCATTTCGCACACATGCCTCTAAATGCCACGATGACATTGTTTCCATCGACGTCTATGAGGTCTATGTCACCTCCATCGGCTCGAAGCATCGGTCTGATCTGGTCATTGATAGTCTGCTGGATGAGTTGAATCTTCTGAATATTCGTAAGCTTTTTCGGTTTTTCGATAACTACATGTTCGATCTTCGCTCGTGATCCCTGAACTTCTTTTATGAGTTCTTCGATCTCCATTTTACATCCGCCGCATCCGCCGCCTGCTTTGCAGTAGTTTGTAACTTCATCGACGGTTGTAAGATCGTTTTCGGCGACAACTTTTTTTATCTCTGTGTCGGTGACCCCGAAACATGTGCAAATAACCTTTACTTCCTGCTTTGGCGACCTGGCCTTTCCGGATTTAGTGTAGTAATCATCGATTGCCGCTTCGAGTGCTTCCTGTCCCATTACTGAACAGTGCATTTTCTGGTCGGGCAGTGATCCGAGTCTTTCTACGATGTCCTGATTTGTAACCTTTTGTGCCTCTTCAATTGTCATTCCTTTTATCATCTCTGTTAGAATTGAGGAAGAAGCTACGGCGCTTGCGCATCCGAAGGTCTTGAATTTTACATCGCTGATGCGGCCGTCCTCACCAAGCTTGAAAGTCAGTGTCAGCGCGTCTCCGCATGAAAGCGATCCAACCTCACCCCGGCCGTCGGCATCATCAATGATGCCGACGTTTCTCGGGTTGAGGAAATGGTCCATAACTTTATCTGTATATTCCCACATAAATCATTTCCTGTATTCTATATAGCAACAACTTTACTGACTGGCTTTTAGGGCCTGGTCGAAGTCCGCTATTATATCATCAATATGCTCAGTGCCAACAGAAACTCTGACATAGTCCTGAGTAACTCCTGCGCTAAGCTGTTCTTCGTCCGAAAGCTGCTGGTGCGTTGTGCTTGCCGGGTGTATGACAAGTGTCTTGCTGTCCAGTATGTTTGCCAGATGGCTGGCAAGTTTTACATTGTTTATAAACTTTACGCCTGCCTCTGATCCGCCTTTG
>DAOWHR010000196.1 GCA_030641315.1 Anaerohalosphaeraceae bacterium
CAGGCAATAAAAAAAGATATGGTTTACCCTTGTTTCTTGAAACCATGGGATGGATACGCAAGCCGGGGCAGTGCTAAAGTCGAAAACAAAATGGAACTTAAAGTGCTCACTAATAAGATACCCAATTGCATCGTCCAGGAATATATAAGCGGAGATGAATACACCTGCGATGTTTTTGTTGATTTTGATGGTTTAGTCAGATGCGTAGTACCAAGAAAACGCATTGAGGTCAGAAGCGGAGAGGTTAATAAGGGCCAGATCATCAAAGACAAACAAGTTATGGAAACTGCAGCAAAAGCGGTCGAAGCATTGGGAGCAGGACCCGGGGTTATAACACTTCAGTTGTTCAAAGACAGGATTGGTCGCATCGCGATCATTGAGATCAATCCCCGATTTGGAGGTGGGGTTCCACTCGCGATCAAAGCCGGGGCAGACTTTCCAAAATGGATCGTACAACAACTCGTTGGAATTAAGCCGCGTATTAAATTTGACGGATTCAAAGACAAACTGCTGATGCTGCGTTATGAAGCTGAGGTCTGGATCGAAAAATAGTTGACAGATAAGGTCAATACAGACGATAATGCCCTGTCGACTGATATGCACAGACGGCTGGATTTCTTCGGAAGAGAAAGAGGTTTTCATGTTTGATGAGATCATCGGTAACGAGAGGCCGGTTTGGTGGATTGTAAAGTTTTGGCCCGTCCTGGTCAGTTCTTTTGCATTTGCGCTTTTGGCAACATGGCTATGCAAAAAAATAGCCATCAAACTGAATATTGTTGACAGACCCGACAATACGGTTAAGACCCATAAAGAGCCTGTAGCTTATCTTGGAGGAATAGGGATACTGGCCGGGCTGCTCGTCGGGATATTGGCAGGTGTTTATCTCCTTGAAGGCCAGGACTGTTACCCAAAAGCGCTCAAGTGGCTCCTGGGAATACTGGCAGGCGGTTCGATCGCCTGTGTTGTCGGTGTTGTTGATGATGTAATAGATATCAAACCAAGACAGAAGATCATCGGGCAACTGGTAGCAGCTTTGGCACTTATAGTTGCAGGGGTACTCCCTTCGCTAAGTTCGTTCGTTTCACCTTTCAACATCGTAATGCCTGAAAACTTAGAAATTATACTTGGTATACCCGTTGTGGTCATATTTGTAGTTGGCGCCACAAATTCTCTAAACCTGCTCGATGGCCTCGATGGACTTTGCGCAGGTGTAACAGCTATTATATCTCTTTCGATGCTGGTTCTTGCCTGGCACCTGGGGACATGGGGTTTCAGCAATGTCGGCGATCCGGTAAGAGTGATCGTCTGTCTTGCGATCCTCGGAGGTGTGTTCGGTTTTCTGCCGTTCAATCGCCACCCTGCCAAGATATTCATGGGTGACGCCGGCAGTATGCTGCTTGGATTCATTGTGGCCGCCTTGATGATACTCTTTGCCGAGACGATACCAAGATGGTGGATGGCTTCGATTGTTGTGTTCGGCCTGCCGATACTAGACACGGCAACGGCACTGGTACGACGCATGCTGAACAATAAACCTCTGTTCATATCGGACAGGGGACATCTGTATGACCAGTTGATGGACAGAGGATACAGCCTGAATAAGGCCGTAAAAACATGCTATTGCCTTGCGGCGGCTTATGCTTTGACTGGCCTTGTTATGAGCCAGATAAGAACCAGATATGCACTGATAGTCTATATCGTCGTATTCGCAATTTCAGCTTTTATCGTCTGGAAAAATGGATTCCTGGAAATGGAAGGGATAAGAGGAGCGGAAAAGAGACCTGCTAAAAAAAATAGATAACGTAAGATATCTTTCACACTTTTAAGAAGCAGATAAAAAAATCCTTTCTCTGGTCGATGGTAAGTAGACCGACCATGCAAAAAACGCCATCAACTCGCGACCAGACATCAAAAATAAAACCAGATACTTGCATAATCATCCGGATTTACTCCGATGTCTTTAAGCCTAGACAAATAATCGAGTATACAAATATCCGTTGTAATGTGTGTTTTATAGTTAGCCATATTTTTTTCCCATGGATGGAACTCATACATCCTTGAACCGTTAGGAAGCACGGTAAGCAAATCTCTGTGTTGCTTGGCTCTTATATAATTCTTACCTAAACCAGGTACATTGTAAACAGCCTCATCTGTCCTTCGAAGACCTGGAATGAGACGAGCCTCTTCTTTTTGTTCCTGAAGCATACGCGCCAACGGTATTCGGTATGAATTTGTTTCTTCCTTGCCCTTAGGCATAAATGTATAGTAAGGATCTACTCCGATTCTTCTAAGAAGCAAACGCAGCAAAGCTGTTTCAAAACGCCTTGATACATAAAATGTAAAAACCTGCTGATTATAAACTGATATGCCCTGACGTTTAAGTCTATCAACAGCTATGGCTGTATCCAGTGTAATTTCGGATGGATGTTCAATATGAGTAACCAAAGCGATTTCAAGCTTACCTATTTGCCGAAACTCACCTAGCATCTCAGCAAACTCTTCTGTAATTCTCATTGGAATCGTTACCGTAGCCCTGGTTCCAATTCTTATCATATCTATGTGTGGTATTTTTGTGATTCTACCAATAATATTTTCAAGCTTATCATCACTCAACATCAGTGGGTCTCCACCTGTGATTAAAACCTCACAAATCGCAGGATGTTCTTCAATCCATTTTATGGCTGCTTCAATTTTGTCATTACCTGCATAAGCCTTAGGGGACAAAGTATCTACAATTTCCCAATTACGCTGACAGTACACACAATATTGCGGGCAAGCGTTAAAGGGTTTAAATATCACTATTCCAGGATACCGACGTGTTATCAGATCTACCGGAGACGTATCAGACTCGAGCATAAAATCACAAGAATGCTGCTCGTCAGATCTGTATTTTATCATGTGGTCAATGTAATCACGCGGTGGAATTACCTGCATTCTTATCGCGTTAGTTGTCCCATCAATATCGTCTTCCATCAGTGAAGCATGATAAGGGGTAGCTCCAAAAACCAGATTATGTTTCAAGGCCAAATCAATATTAGATTTTTCTTCAGAACTTAATGGAGTAAGTCTTTCAAATGATTTAGAATCAAGCAAAACATTTCTAATATGCCAACGCCAATTTTGCCAATCTTCCTCTGTGGCACCAAGAACCTCAAGAATTTTTTGTTTCTTCATTTCTCGAGCCGCTGTCATCTCTTCTGTTAAACCATTGCTGTATTGAGACATTTTGGATTGAGCGGCCGCCCAGAAACCATCCAATTCAATGGACCGCTGAATCGCCGCCTCACGACCTGTCAAGTCATGATGACTTTCTTCAAAATGGATATATTGAAAACGAGCCTCTCCCTTTAGCCCACGAAGCCATTCGATTAATTCTGCGTAAAAACCAGGTTCAAGATCAGACCTTGGTGTGCCTGATGCAATATCCAAAAAGACTTGAGTAACACTGAAACCTGTCAGGGCATCAGATCGTTTATTTAAAACATCCAAAAGAGCATGAGAACAATCCCGAATCCGAATAAGTTCATGGGCTGATGGCTTTGGATGAGAGTCAAACAAATCTTCAACTACCTCTCGTATCTTTTTTACAAGCCTTTCTCGTGCAATATCAATATTGGAACAGTCTTTTATGGTTGATAAAAGTATATCAGCTTCTTCTTTGAACACCTGGTGATTATATCTATCTTCCCAATTAATTTGATGCATCTAAATAATCTCCATATGACTTATTTGACAATGTATATCTCTGAACCGTAAATACTAACGAATCATATTCTTCGTTACCGGATTCAACGAGCCTCTGGCTTTGATAAACTTTGATAAATAATCCAGACCTTCAAAGAAAAATGGTGCCGGATCTTTGATATTGAAGTCATCTAAGTAACAGTTTCTTTGAGGCACAAATATTTGTAAAGCTTCTCTGAATTTTGCTCGCTTGAGCCTGTTACACAGTGCCAGGCACTCACCGATGAACCATCTGGATTTAACGATACGGTTTGGCTGAACCCTGTCAACTATAGGATGGCCCAATGCAACCTGATACCAAAGATAGGGGTAATCGACGCCGGAAAACATTGTTATGGCAGTTGCTCCGCCTAATCTGATATTAATTTCAAGCAACTTCGGCTCATCACCATCGCTATATATAAAATCTAAATTAGCAACGCCATGCCAGTTAAGAGCGTCCAAAGCTCTTTTGGTTAAGGTTGTAATTATTTCTGAATCGATAACTTCTCGAAAAGTTGATGTGCCAAGCAGACCGGACTCTTTACAACGCAAAAAGCGGACATTGACATTTGAAACATAACTGCCTTTATCATATAAGGCCCAGACACTGACAATACCGCCTTTGACATACTCTTGAAGAATAGGCCAACGGTCATTGCTTAATTTGTATTGGTCAACGAAACCAAAAAACTCTTTTTTAAGCTCTTCATAATCACTTACGATACGCACGCCCTTGGCACTATTGCCCACACGCGTTTTTATGACAACAGGCCAACCCAATCTATCTGCCGTGTCTTTCAATTGTTCACGATTAAATACTTCTTCTGATTTAGGCACCGGACAGTTATTTTTTTGAACATATTCCATAAATGCGTATTTATCGTTAACAAGTGAACACATATCACCATCAGGTATTGCAACTTTGACATCATCGGGCAATGATAATAGTCTTTGGCTGAATATTTCTACATCTTCATGGCATGGTAGTAAGACTTTTGCGCCTGTCTTTTCCATCGCTTCACAAACAGCATCAAAATATTTATCTGGCTCGGCGAAAAAATCCGGAAGCTTTGTAAAACTCTTACAATAACGTGAAAATCTGGACATTGCCGTTGAAGATGAATCACCGACATGAACATCTATACCACGACGTCCAAGGGACCATACTGCTGCATAAGCACTTCGACACCACCCGTAAGTAACAAATGCCGGGGGCATATCTTTCACTGTAGTATCTTCTTTTACTGCTGATTTTTGCTTTACACTATTTGAGTAATTCATCGTATGTATCCAATACTGTTTTGCAAACCTTATTCTCATCAAACTCTTTTCTTGATTTTTGATAACCGGCTTGACCCATCTTCTCACGAAGACGCTTATCTTCTATTAATCGACTCAGAGATATTGCAAGCAATTTAGGGTCTTTACCGGCAATCCGAGCTGCAAGCTGACCAAGCAGCCTCGGTTTGGGGGTATGGGTGTGCACTGCATCAAATTTCTCTTTTTTAAATGACCAGGAAAGAAAAGAAATTATCGTTCGTTAACACCACAATATTCAAATTCTTCTGTCCCACATAATCACCTTCTATTTAAACAAATTCAGAAAATCATAACGTTTTATTAATTAAATCATTATACAGATTTGAATGGATAGAAATCAGATGCTTCGAGCCGAAGTCCTTCTCTGCTCTTATGCACCCATTTCGGCCAAGTTCGTCTCGCAATTCCGGATTTTCAGCAAGTTTTGAAATAGCTCCTGCCAATTGTTCGGCAGAATCAGGTTCAACCAGGAGACCAGTTTGCCCATCGACAACAGCATCCACACACCCGGTAACTTTCGTTGCTACCGTCGGCAATCCCATAGCAGCCGCTTCCATCAAAGTAAGCCCGAATCCCTCACGCCTTGACGGCAAAGTCATAATGTCCATAGCCGCATAAAACAACTGGACCTCATTTGTAAATTCATTGTGGAAATGAATTCTTTTATTGTCTTCAATTCTTTCTAATATGGATTCATCAAGAGACTCCCTAACCGTTTCAAGATCACCGACCAGAAGAAGATGGAGCAATGGATTTTCTGATGCCAAAAGCTCAAAAGCTCCGACCAGCGTCTCAATTCCCTTATCCGGAACCATCCTGCCAGCATAGCCAACAACAATTGCATCATCAGCGATACTGTATTTATCTCTTATGACCTTTCCTTTTTCAACCAACTCATCGCTAAGACTAAACCTATCCAAATCAATTCCACAAGCACTTCCCTTTGAAAGCACCTCAATCTTACCAGGCTTACACAAACGTTCATCGATAACACGCTGCATAAGACTCGGGCTGACAGCCAGAATTTTTGTAGCCATTGCACATGACACCTTTTCCGCAAGCCAAAGCAGCCTGCGTTTCAGGCCGCAGGCGGTTTCCAAAGGCAAGCCATGAATTGTATACACTCGGTTAGGGATTCGAGCCAAAAAAGATGAGGTCATTCCAATAAGACCGCCTTTGGGTGTGTGTGCATGAATTATATCAAAGCGATGAGTCAACATATATAACCAGAGTCTGCAAATAGAAATAAAGTCACGAAACGGAGACATTCGCCGTGTTATATCTACCGAAAAGACGCTGCAATTGCAGGTACTCTCCATCTGATATAATTCAGGCCCATCACTGGTGATCAGTGTTATATCAAAACCATCTTTTCGAAGCTGCACAATTAAATCACGGTAAAAACCCCGTAGCGTACCGGGTACAGATGATAGGAGGCATATCCGTTTTTGCTTATTATGCTTACTCAATCCAAACATCTCCTGGACACAACTGCCATCAAATTGATCCCGTAATCTCTAAAGGCTACTGCATATAGTTCATGATTAAATCTGCGAATTTAGTTGGGTCTTCGCTCTGCACCAAAAGGCAAGTCGTATTGTCAACAAGTTTGCCCAGAATTTCTCTTTCTTTTTCTTCTATAGAGAAGACATCCATCTCAGGATTAAAGTATGAGTACGCTGTAAGCATTGGGCTTTTCATATAATAAAATTCATAACGATTAAGATTAAATAACATCCTTCTTGCGTCATCTTTATCAAGTTCCTCAATGCCTCCTTTGCGACGTGCAAGTAATGCTAAATGAGTTAGCTTGCCTCCAAAGTCAATACGGTCCTTGCCAATGTAGGAATCAATATTGCGATGGTCCCCGGGGACAGGCAGAAATTCAGCAAGTGGAAATATTTTTATTAATTTCATCCGCCATCTAAGAAGCCAACTCATACTGAGTTCGTCATAATAACGAAATGTTGACGTCCACGGACAAGAGAAAAAGTTCTCTTCATCTACGATCCCCATGTCCTCAGACATATAATCCGCGTTGCGATCAAAAATGGCTCGCATTACAGTTAAAGTTTTACCTGTATCTCCGGGAGCAATAACAGCAACTCTTGAATCGCCAATGCTGAAACCCGAGCAATGTAAAGGACTAAGGCCCTGCTGCAGAAGTAATACACAAACCAGATCTGTCAGAATATATCCGGGAGAATGCAAATTATTGAATCGAAATCTTATATAGCGAAGAAAGTTTTTATTAACACATATTTCCGGTCTGTCTGTCTTGATACCTTTAACATGCATTCGTAATTTAGATCCTGCCAGAAAATTACGCTGATAGTAAAGCTCATCATTGCCTACGCTGCCGCTCCAATAGTGGTACTTCTGCAAGCCAGACACTTTTTGAGATAAAGATTTCAATGGATCTACAGTCAATCTGACAACAACACGGCATTTCTCAATCTCTTCGTCAGATACAGTATCGAGCGGCTGGCCAAATGACCAACCGATATTCTTTGAATTCGTTTGAATACCTAAGATACCTTTACTGACAACATAATTTTGTAATTCCATTTATTTTCCCTTACTTTATTTAATAATCAAGATAAACTCACTGATCCTAATTATAACTATTATCGGCATATTTATCTATCTCTTCAATCAGTTTTTTGAAGAATTGCAACCTCCGCTCATTTAGCTCTGATGAGCAGTATTTCTTAGCATTTTTTATATTCCGCAAACTCATGCGCTTCATCCTGACTTTGTCAGTTAGAATTAACTTTATTATGCCTGAAAGTTGCGGAACATTGGCTGGAGCGACCAGGCATGAGTCATCCAGCAATTCACTGATCCCACCGACATCTGTCGCAATGCAAGGCAAACCACGAGCCATTGCTTCAATAAGAGACCTCGGCAATCCTTCTGTAAGGGATGGCAGTATAAACATATCTGCCTGATCAAGCTGATCTATGACCGGTTGACCAGGAGGTATTCTGCCAACAAATTTAACAACTTGTTCAATACCAAGTTCTTCGGCCTTTTTCTTGAATACATCATGGTATTGTCCGTCTCCAATAAGAGTCAATTTAACATTCAGCCCATCCGCCCTGCATATCGAAACTGCCTCCATCAGCACATCCTGCGCCTTATACATCGCAGACATAGTTCCGACATGACATATATTAAATGTTCGATTATTAACAAAAATGTCATCCAATCGATCAAAGCGGCTGACCAGTTCGGATTCATTAAGAATAACATCATCCGGCAGATCTATGCTTGAATAATTGGTTGACCAACAACTTGAGGGATAACTTTTCTGTAGACATTGTTCCGAGACATAAGCTGCAACAGCAGCGTGTTGGCATTGTTGTTTTTGCCTGAGTGTTCCATACAATCTTGCGATAGGTCTAAATACACTCTTTACAGATCCAGGTGACAGTGACTCCCATGGGTCACCAACAACTTCGACACCATAAGGCTTTCCGCTCTTAATTATGTGTCTCCACAACAACGATGCCATCACTCCGGGAACTCGTAAGATAAATGCATCATTCTCTCGGACGATCTGCTTTGCCAGAGAATTCAATTTCCCTCGTTGTTTCAGATATTGCCATGGGCCTATATAACTGGTATTACATAAGAACTCAACGCCCTGGCCGTTCGCACATGGCTTCTCTAAAGATTCCCGACTATCCTGCGCAACTCTGCCGAATACGCCCACCTCATCAAAAGCCTGGAGGTATCTTTGCCAGAAACCATAGTCACAGACAGTAGTCGAATAAATATTCTGGTTCTTTGTTCTGATGAAACGATTTGAAAGAGCTACAATAACACGCACTAGAAACTCCAACTTTGTAACAAGTTAATGGTTAGATTAATATAAAAAATATTTAGAACCCTCATATACTTCACACATTTGCTTTATATGGCTATCCATAGTAAACAGTTCGGGAAGCAGTATTGGTTTCTTGTTTTCATTTAGAGTTTCGAGAGTTCTCAAGAGAGCATCAGCCAATTTGGTTTCATTTTCGACCTGAACTGTGGTTACATGCTCCGACACTTCAGCGATTTCCAAAACGCCCGGCAGCGATGTCGCGACAACCGGCAGGCCTGCAGCCAATGCTTCAAGTACGACTCCTGGTAAACCTTCTCTTCGCGATGACAGAACAAAGCAGTCAGACGCATTGAGAAGCCTGGGCACATCATCTCTAAGTCCTAAAAAATGCACACAGTCATCAAGCTGATATTTTGAAGATAAGGCCTGCATCTCAGGCTTGAGCACTCCCTCACCAGCAAGCAACAGGTGCACTTTAGCATCTTTATCATGTACTCTTTTGAATGCAGCAAGCAATACTTCATGAGCTTTTGCAATATTGAAACTCCCAACATGTATCAGCAATTTAGCATTTTCAGGTATATTGAGTTCTTCAAGCAGCTCTGCCCTGCCGGAACCGGAGAACTGATATTTTGACTGATCGATGCCATTGTAAATAACTCTGCATCTTTTATCAGAAGCCCAGTCTTCTGACCAACCGTAAAACATAGCGCTCTTACAGACAGCAAGTATCATATTCGCGTTAAGGTCTATTAACCTTTTCATGTATTTACGATAGATCGATCTTGCCGGATTGTCCGGCTTGCCGTCACTGATAGTTCTAAAGTGTGCGATCCTGTGCTTTACACCTGATTTCGCTGCCTGTCTAAGTATCAAACCGCTGAAAGAATAAACATGACTGTGAACAACATCATAATCGGAATCGTTAAGGAACTTTTTAAATCTGGATGGAAATGTAAGGACATTGGGCCTAAGTGGACATCGAAAGCCCTCGCCGCCAAGCTGACGTATTCTTTCATCTAAAACGCCTTTCCCCGTTCCCAGTGTGCAAAAATCAAAGCGTATCCCTCTATCTGCCATCACAGGCATTATATCAAGCGTACGCATTTCTGCTCCGCCGCGATTCATTGTTCCAAAGACATGCAATACTTTCATTGGGTACCCTTCATATCATCGTTTGAGGTCAGATCGCTGTACCCTTGTTCAGTGCCGACACCATACACAGTCGACCCCAAAAACAGTTTCATCAGGTATCCGATAACAAAAATTTGAACGCATACATTGGTAACCAGATTGAGATGGTTCCTCGATACAAGTACCATTGGCCCCAGACAGGCTAACATTATAAAAGCCCACATGCCGGAAGGATTTCTGCTGAACTTAACCGTAAGCCATCTGATAAACAGCCCGATCATCATAAGCTCGATAAATGTACCGGGTAATCCAAAATTCAGATAACCTTCAGCAGCTATCGTAAAGCCCCTCCCCGAAGCATTCTGTCCGAAATAAGTTATTGTGATCCATTCAGAAGGAGACCATCTTGCATAGCCGGTCCTAAGTACATACCCTTGCGCGAACGGGATAATATGAATCGCCGAACTTCTCCATGAAGCTCCTTTCCAGTACGGACTTTTTGAAGGAACATCCTCTGCGACGATATCTACGACCAGAAAAGAACCGCCAAGTTCAACGAAAGAAGAATACCATTGAATGTCTCCAACCCGTTTTGAATCTTTGTATTTGTCAAGCATTTCTCCGGGCTTAAAGACTGTGGTCCTGACTATTGCCATACCAGCAAAAAGAGTCGACAAGGCCAGGAAAGCAACTATCAGATAGCGGATCTTGACACGTTTAATAAAGTAATGCCTGACAAGCAGAATAGGAATAGCCAAACTCAATACCGGGCCGCGGTCGCCTTCCAGAATGACTGTGGCAATGAATAGTACTGTTGCAGCGAGTACGATCTTTGAGTGGAAAAGTTTGCCATGCCTGAACGCACTTGTGATTAGCGAGACAACAAGACCAAAAGCCATCAGCGGTTTACTCATCGACAGCATCAGTGCTGTAGAGTATGAAGTATATTTACCAACATTCTGAATAGCATTATAACCATAGTTCATTATGGTTCCAAAGCCGAGCATTGTCAGTCCATAATAGTGCATCGCAATAGCCGCAGCGATAATTACCTTGCCGGTGATCCCCCAACTCCAACCGGGAATGCTAATTACTGAAGCATGCTGGGGAAGCCGCGAGCTTCCGAGTATCTCAAATCCGAATAAAAAGCCGACAAGACCAATATTAACGATCAGCAAGGCCTTTGGTATTGATGCTTTATAATAGAAAACCTCCCATGCAAAAGGTACAACACCAAAGCCGTAAAGAGTTACATACCCTAAATGCACAATAGTATAAAACATGATAAATAGTACATCCGGGGCCAGGAACGCCCATCGGCCCGACCGGGCAAAACGATAGGCTACATGAAATGATAATACAATATAATAGCACAACAGTGAGGCTTTTATGGAAGAATCGATCTCATTTCTGGTAGTAATATAAATAAGGTATGAAATTCCTGAAGCAGCCAACAGCCAACAAATATACGACCAGGAAATACGGCGAAGGGAGTCATGAACAAAAACGCCTATATGTGATTTAGCCAAAATAGCGGCACCAACGTCAGGGTTCGTATCAGAATATGTTTCTAACTGGTTCATAATTTTTTCTATTCCCGATTTCGACTTTTCTTATTGTCCAGAACTAGATTATCTAAACTTTCAATAAAATCAATTATCTCTTACTATAATTCATTTAGTCCAAACAAATTAACAAGAAAATGACGTTTTTCTTCTGTATTCATTCGTTTGGTTTGAGTCGTCTTGGAATCGATAGACTTCAAATATTCTTCAATTGTTTTTATTGGCTTTGCAGGAATCCCAACCGCAACACAACCCGATGGAATATCTCTGGTTACAACAGCTCCTGCTCCAATAATAACGTCATTTCCAATAGTCACACTGGGGAGAATCGTAACACCGGAACCAATAAAAACATTGTTGCCGACCGTAATGGGGCCAAACAGGTCAACATCTGGCAACCTATCGCGGAATATCCAGACACCACCATCATGTGTAATAAAATTCACTCTTGTAGCACTAACATGGTTGCCCAAAGTAACAAGATATGGTTCCGACCCGAACTCAACGTCTATCAGACGACAATCGTTTCCAATACGAACTCCAATACTTCTAGCAAAATCCACTGGACTCGCTGTTTTTTTTATTTTAACTATAATACTCTTAATGCATTTTGCAACAAATTTCATGATATCTTTTTTCTAAGATTAACATATGCCTGTTTGGTTCTAAATAATAGTGCAGAACGCTCCATTGGATCTAAAACAATAGACCATACCAGAGCGACATAAATCAGCAATAACAGAATTACTACACAGACAAATGTGCCGACCTCATATACATTATAGTAATGCATCACAAAAGCACTTATTGCTAAGGTTATTAAACCCGCAAGCCCCGGTAATAGAATCGCCTTGAAAACAAATCTGGATTTATTTACATCAAGTTGAATCATCCCGTAAATAAGACTTGCCATGGCACCAAGGAACCTCGCAACACTAATAATAACAACAACTGCTAAAAGCGAATCGCCAACCAATGTTAAATAAGTCCAGACACATAACAAGCCTCCCACAGCCCAAGTCAAGGTAATCATAGCTGGAAACTTCACTTTTCCAATACCCGTCAACATCTGAAGCAGACAAACGGCAGTTGTAATAAACCACTGCCCAAACAAAAGAACACATCCTGCAACGGCCAAAGAAGAAATGTACTCAAGTGAATACTCACCTCCTACCCATAGCAATAAAAAAGGACGAAGCAACAGCAGGGGCAAAATACAGAGACCGCTAGAGATAACCAAAGCGTATTTGGTAGAGAGCAACGCCAGCCTGGCATTTTTTTCATGATGACCCAGGGCCTGCATTCGACTTGCAACAGGCATTAGTACATTTGCAATTGACCTAACAAGAGAACCCGCTTGTACTGCAAGTGTAGCTATTAATGAATAAGCCCCGACATCTGTAACA
>DAOWHR010000394.1 GCA_030641315.1 Anaerohalosphaeraceae bacterium
ATCGATGATTCGCTAAGCGATTACCTTGACCCTGAACAAGTTCAGGATTTTAAAAATGCTGTAAGCGAAGCAGAAGAAATTTTTTACCTTACAGATAACGCTGGTGAAATTGTCTTCGACCACTTGTTGATTGAGCAGTTGCCTATAGAAAATATTACTGTGGTTGTCAAGGGATCGCCTGTCATAAATGACGCTACTATAGAGGACGCAAATGTTGTTGGATTAGGTCGAATTGTCGAAGTCATTGATAACGGCTCGGACGGACCGGGAACAATTCTGGAAACATGTTCGCAGAGTTTTCTGGACCGCTTTGAGAAAGCTGATTTGATCATAGCAAAAGGGCAAGGCAATTATGAAACCTTAAGCGGTATTGATAAGAATATTTTCTTTCTGTTGAAAGCCAAGTGCCCGGTAATTGCCAAAGATATTGGTTGTGAGATCGGCGAGATGATTTTGCAAAACAATACAAGCATTAAGGTTAACTGAAGAAAGGGGGCATATTATGCCAAGAGGTAATGGAACAGGGCCGTTAGGCCAAGGTGCCGGAACAGGACGCGGTATGGGTCGAGGCCAGAGTAAAGGCAGGATGGGCGGGCCGTTTGCTGCTGGTGCAGGCGGAAGTTGTGTCTGCCCAGACTGCGGAGCAACAGTTGCTCATGTTGCCGGACAGCCTTGTAATACAAAAAGCTGTCCCAAATGCGGGACCAAAATGACAAGAAGTTAATTTATCCGAAAGGAGATTTATCATGCCAAGTGGAAATGGAACAGGTCCTGCAGGTATGGGGCCAATGACAGGTAGAGGTGCTGGTTTTTGTGCGGGCTTTGGTGCACCGGGTTATGCCAACCCCGTTGGTGGACGCGGTTACGGTATGGGTTTTGGCAGAGGCAGGGGAATGGGTCGAGGTCGTGGTTTTGGCCGAGGATTTGCTTGGTCAGGAGCCGCAGGCCCGTACCCGGCAAATGTCTCTTTTGGACCAACAGTAAGTGCCGAGCAGGATTTGGAAGGCTTGAAGCAGCAAGCAGAATTTATGCAGAACAGCCTCAGTCAGATCAATGAACGCATAGAGCAGATCGAAAAAGAAAATGAAAAGTAAACGGTCAAGATTGTTTTTCGGCAGAGCGAGACGTTGAACGCACATTAAGTGATGGCAGCCTGAAATTATATACCGGTGTGAGCGCAACAGTCTCAAAGGGTATCGACTTTTTTAAGATCGGAAAATTGATCGAAGTCGATGGCCCAAGCTTCAGTCGAATTCTGGTACCGGTAATTAGTCTGCTAAAGGGAGATTAATGATGGATTCGATGCTTAGAGCCAGGGATGTTGTAGTAGGTTTTCATCCGGAAGGTTACAGGATAGACAAAACAGCTTCGCCGATGAATAGATATACGAATTGGAACATCATTTTCGGTAATCTTTGGTGCGATCCGGAACCGGTTTGTTTCGATTCTCTGCCTCAGAAAGGCTGGATCGCGAAAGATAAATTTGACTGGGATGAACCCTATAGCACTGTGACGGAGTATGCTTAATATGCAAATAGCAATCGTAAAAGCAAAGTTGATGGTTGGTAACTGGCGTATTGGGGTATCGAAAATATGACCAGGTGCGGTATAGGTCCAGTTTTTGCCATTGCTTCAGTTCTGTCGGGAGTGTTCACCGGTTGGTTAACCTATTTGGCACCGGACCGGTTTATCATATCCTGTATTCCTTATTGGTTGCTGGTGATACCTGGGATTGTTTTTTTAGTGGGGGGGACCTTGTTCTATGTGCATTCACTTCGGGTATTCAACCGTGGACACCGAAAAGAACAATTAGTCATAGACGGACCATACTCGATTGTAAGGCATCCCATTTACGCGGCGTGGATACTGCTAATCTGCCCGGGATCCGTACTGTTCTTCCGGTCATGGCTCATGCTTTTTGTACCATTAGCGGCATATGTCTGTTTCAAAGCCTTTATCTATAAAGAAGATGAATATCTCAATGGCAAATTCGGTCAGGCTTATTCGGATTACCGGTCAAAGGTTAATGAACTTTTCCCTAATTGGGGATTTTGGAGAAATAATCGTAATGCAAGCAGGGAGTGTTAAAAGCATGAAAATAGCGATTGCAAGTGGTAAAGGCGGTACGGGCAAAACAACCATAGCAACGAATCTGGCTTGTTCGATTGCGGATATGGGAAAGACCGTCCAATATCTTGATTGCGATGTTGAAGAACCGAACGGGCATATTTTTTTGAAGCCGGAAATAAACGAAACACAAACTATAACTATTAGTGTACCTCAAGTTGATGCCGAAAAATGTACTGGCTGCGGCAAATGCGGACATATCTGTCAGTATAGCGCTATCATTTGCTTGAAAGGTACCGCAATGACCTTTGAGCAGTTATGTCATTCATGCGGTGGTTGTATGCTGGTTTGCCCTGCTGGTGCGATCACAGAAAAACAAAAGGAAATCGGCTTTCTTGAAATCGGTACCGCAAATGGTGTGAAGTTTGGGCAGGGGCGGCTCAAAATTGGTGATATACATACTCCTCCATTGATAAAGAAAGTCAAAGCCAATGCCCTCCGGGAAGGTATTGTCATTATAGATGCACCTCCGGGTACATCGTGTCCGGTTATCGAAGCCGTCAGGGGTGCGGATTTTGTTCTGCTGGTAACTGAACCGACGCCATTTGGTTTGAATGATCTGAAACTAGCCGTGTCAATGATAAGAGAACTAAAGATTCCTTTTGCGGTGGTAATAAATCGCAGTGAGCCGGACGAGCAATTGACAAATCAGTACTGCCGGGATGAAAACATAGAAGTCATTTTTGAGGTGCCCGATGACCGCCGAATCGCAGAGGCTTATTCGGTTGGCAAAATGATCGTTGATGTCTTGCCGGACTATAAGAAAGATTTTGTCGGTCTATACAAAAATATCTCAAAAAGACTTGAAGGCACTCAAAGAAACAAAACAACCTGACTGTTTGAGTGATAAAAAAAAGCTGGTATGATTATTACATTTTAACGGAGACTTGTTTTATGGAAAGAAAAGTGGATGTCCTGGTCATTGGCGCTGGACCGGCGGGGATAATAGGTGCTGTTACGGCCCGAAAGAATTATCCGGAAAAGAAAATCGTGGTAATTAAAAGCGTAGCTAACGGTGTAATTCCCTGCGGGATCCCTTATATGTTTGCAAGCCTGAAGGACCCGGATGAAAACAAGTTGGGTAATGCCGCATTGGAAAAAAATAATATCGATGTAGTTGTTGATGAAGCAACAGAGATAGACCGTGAGAAAAAAACAGTTACCACGAAGACCGGCCAGAAGTTTGTTTATGAAAAACTGATCCTTGCCACCGGTTCGGTACCGATTATACCACCAGTAGATGGTATTAACAAAGAAGGTGTCTATCCCGTACACAAGGATATGGATTACCTTAAAAAGATCATAGAAAATATTAAAGGAGCGAAGAATATTCTGGTATTAGGCGGCGGTTTCATAGGTGTGGAACTTGCAGATGAAATATCCAAAATAGACGGCTTAAATGTTTCAATAGTAGAAATGCTGCCCACATTGCTTCCCAATTCATTTGACCGGGAATTTTCTGCGTTTGCACAACAGGCATTAGAATCAAGAGGTGTAACAGTATTAACCGGCACCAGGGTCGAAGCGATCTCAGGCGAGGACAAGGTCGAAAAGGTTCAGCTTTCCAATGGCAAAGATATTGATGTCGATAGCATCCTCATTGGGATTGGCGGGACCCCTAGCACAAAAATGGCATCTGATGCAGGACTGAAACTTGGCGTTGGCAAAGGAATATTGGTGGATGAATTTATGCGTACAGCCGACCCTGATATTTTTGCTATTGGTGATTGTGCCGTAAAAAGAGACTTCTATACACATAAAGAGACCCAGGTAATGCTTGCGTCGACTGCAACTGCTGAAGCCAGAATTGCAGGTGCAAATCTTTATAGCCTGAAAGTTGTGCGGGAAAACAAAGGTACAATTGCTATTTACTCAACTTATATTGACGGAAAGGTATTAGGCTCGGCAGGTCTTACCGAAAATGCCGCTGAAAAAGAAGGCTTTGAAATTGTTATAGGTGACGCTGAGGGAGTAGATAAGCATCCCGGTACGTTACCCGGTGCAAGCAAGATCAAGATTAAATTGATCTTTTCAAAAAACTCAGGCATCATATTAGGTGGACAGGTCTCTGGCGGAATATCCTGCGGGGAAATTATTAATCTCATCGGGATCGCTATTCAAAAGAGAATGTCTTGTGTCGAACTGGAAACCCTGCAGATGGCTACTCACCCATTTTTGACCAGTGCTCCTACAGTATACCCGGTTGTCTTAGCCGCTCAAAACGCATCTGCGAAGAGATAATTTATTGTTAAAGGGTAAGTTGTGAAAGAAATAGGTATTATAAGCGGCAAAGGCGGAACAGGCAAAACAAGTATTGTAGCTGCGTTTGCTGGTCTTGCAAAAAACGCGGTGTTCGCAGATTGTGATGTTGATGCGGCGGATCTGCACCTGGTATTGGAGCCGAAAGTAAAACAGACTTCTGATTTTTCCGGCGGCAAACAGGCATTCATCATTGCTGAAAAATGTATTGGCTGCGGCAAATGCAAAGACCTTTGCAAATTCGACGCGATAAATTTAAACGGTAAGGGAAATGATATTGTCGGCAAAACCTTTACTGTCGATCCCATCTCGTGCGAAGGCTGTAAGGTTTGCGTTGAATTTTGTCCTGTCGATGCGATTGAGTTTAACGATCAAATCAACGGTCAGTGGTTCATATCGGAAACAAGATTCGGAACGATGGTTCATGCAAAGCTGGGTATCGCTGAAGAAAACAGCGGCAAACTGGTAAGTCTTATTCGCAAAGAAACCAAAAAGATCGCTGAAGGCCAAAAGAAAGATCTGATTATTGTAGATGGGTCGCCAGGGATTGGCTGCCCTGTGATAGCATCGATCACCGGGGCGGACTTAGTGCTGATAATAACTGAACCAACCCTTTCGGGTAAACATGACCTCCAGCGGGTTGCCCAGTTAGCGGTTGGTTTTAATATCCCTGTTTTAGTTGCGATCAATAAATATGATTTAAACCCTGAGATGGCTGATCAAATCGAGAAAGACGCTCTCGAACACAACATAAAGGTCGTTGGGCGAATTCGTTATGATAAGGCTTTTACGAAGGCTCAGATCATGAAGTGCTCAGTGATTGAGTACACCTGCTCTGCTGTATCGGAAGATATCAAGGCCTTGTGGAGAAATGTTATATATGCCCTGGGTTAATACAAAAATGTATGGGGCACCCAATAGTAATTATCAAGAAAGTTTTACAAAAAAAGGAAACATTAATGCCAAAAGAGATGAACACAGATCAGGCCAACTTAGATCAGCACCTTAAGATGCAGGCCGAGCAACAGCAGATCAAGCAAAACATGAAACACATTAAACACAAAATACTTGTGCTCTCCGGCAAAGGCGGTGTCGGCAAAAGCAGCATTGCGGTTAATCTGGCTGTATGGCTCTCGATGCAGGGTAAAAAGGTTGGATTGCTGGATGTTGATATTCATGGGCCAAGTGTCCCTAAGCTGTTGAATCTTGAAGACAGAAAACTTCAGGCTGGAGGCGATAAAATTGCCCCAATTGAATACAGCGACACACTTAAGGTGATCAGTGTCGGATTTATATTAAACAATGAAAACGATGCTTTGATCTGGCGCGGCCCTATGAAGCATAATGTTATCAAACAGTTTGTTTGTGACGTTTCCTGGGGGCAACTGGATTACTTAATAGTGGACTGTCCGCCGGGAACAGGCGATGAACCGTTGTCAATAGTTCAACTATTGGAAGACCCTGATGGAGCGGTTATTGTCACAACGCCTCAACAGCTTGCGGTTACCGACGTTAGAAAGTGTGTTACATTTTGCGGGAAATTGAATTTGCCGATCCTTGGAATTGTCGAAAACATGAGCGGTTTTGTCTGTCCGAACTGTAATCATAAGACCAATATTTTTGGTGGTGATGGCGGCAAGCAGCTAGCCGATGAATTTGAAACACCATTCTTAGGCAGTATCCCGATAGATTCTAATATGGTTGGCTCGGCGGATACAGGCAAACCATTTATAAACTTTAATAATCAAAGCCCAACGGCACAGGCTCTCAACCATGCGTTTGAGCCGCTTTTACGATCTAACGAAAATAATATTATTAACAATAAGGAGCAAGACAAAATGAAAATAGCAATTCCATTAACTAACGGAAAATTATCGCAGCATTTCGGACATTGTGAGCAATTCGCTATCCTTGATGTTGACTTGGGCAGCAAGAGTATCACTAATCAAGAGTCACTTACCCCGCCTGCACATGAGCCTGGAGTACTGCCCAAGTGGCTGGCCGACTTGAACGTCAACATAATCATTGCAGGCGGTATGGGACAGAGAGCGCAGCAATTATTCAACCAGAACCGAATTGATGTTGTTGTTGGCGCACCCTCTGAGCAACCGGAAAAGTTAGTTCTAGCCTATATTAACGATACACTTGTCGCCGGAGAAAATATCTGTGACCATTGATGCTGTTGGCATCACTGTTACTGACATGCGAGACCAAGTCCACTCTGGATGTGTCGTGTGTAGTTTTGCAAATACCAATGGGTTACATTTGAAGTTTGATGTTGCTCAGGACGGAAGCGTTAAGGCTGATTTTCATTGCGACACATCCTTTGAAGGGTACCCGGGCAGACTGCATGGCGGTGTAATTTCTTCGATCCTGGATGGTGCGATGGGAAATTGTATGTTTGCACGCAACAAGGCAACCGTAACAGTCGAGTTAACTATTAGATTTAAATGTCCCATCATAACAGGACATCAGGCAACTGTTCTGGCGCGGGTTACACGAGATTCACATCCTCTGTATCTATTGGAAGCCGAGATCGTGCAGAATAACCAGATCAAGGCTACTGCCAAAGGCAAATACTATGATCAACCAGAACTGATAAACATGGATTGAGCGGTTTTTATGCTGTATACAGATAAAGCAATTGATCATTTTATGAATCCTCGCAATGTTGGTGAAATTTGCAATGCTGACGGCGTTGGGCAAATTGGCGATGAACAATGCGGCGACATGGTAAAAGTCTGGATAAAGGTGACTAACGCGCATCTGGTCGACATTAAATATAAAGTCTTCGGATGCCCTGCGGCTATTGCTGTATGCAGCATGATGACCGAGATTGC
>DAOWHR010000325.1 GCA_030641315.1 Anaerohalosphaeraceae bacterium
AATATTTTCAGTTGGGGTATTTGTATGAGATATGCGGTCACATATTACCGGTTGATGTTGTTGTGCGTTCTGTTTAGTGTGTTTAGTTATTGCGATGGTGCTGTTATCAGCCGTGATGGTCAGGCTTTGGCGGTTATCGTTGTTGACGGTGAAGCTTCCAGCCCGGTTATGCATAGTGCGGCAGAGCTTTGCAAATATCTCGATCAAGTGACCGGCGGTAAGTTTGATATTGTAAACACCGCGCCAAAGGAAGGAACACGAATACTGGTTGGATCGGCAGCGGCCAAAGTGGTTTATCATGATTTTTCGATTGAAGGTCTTGGGGCCGACGGAGTGCGGATACTGACAAAAGGTGACGATCTGATATTGGCGGGCGGTGAGCCGAGGGGGACGCTTTACGCGGTGTATTCCTTTTTGGAACAGCTTGGGTGTCGATGGTGGTCATCAAAGGCAAGTACCATACCGATTAAGCCTACGGTTGAGATCGGTGAGATCGATATAACTTATGAGCCGGTTGTTGAGTATCGCCAGGCCTACTGGTATGACGCGTTCGATGGTGACTGGGCGGTTCGTAATAAGTGCAACGGTCATGCGAGCAGGGTCGATGAGAGTCAGGGCGGCAAGCACAAGTACGAAGGGTTTGTTCATACGTTTTATTCACTGATACCGCCAGCTAAATATTTTAAGGAACACCCGGAATGGTACAGCCTGATCAACGGCAAGCGGAAGCATGAGCATACGCAGTTGTGTCTGACGAATGAGGAGATGCGCGGGGAACTGATAAAGAACCTGAAGAAGCGGCTGCGGGCTAATCCGGATGCTACTATCGCTTCGGTTTCACAGAATGACTGGCGTAACAATTGTCAGTGTGAAAAGTGCGTAACGACAGATACGCAAGAGGGATCGCCTGCCGGGACGCTGCTTCGATTTGTAAATGCTGTTGCGAAAGAGATCGAAAAGGATTTTCCGGATGTCGCGATCAGTACGCTGGCATATCAGTATACCCGCAAGCCGCCAAAGCTGGTCAAGCCTCTTGATAATGTTATCGTTCGGCTGTGCTCGATCGAGTGTTCGTTTGCAAAGCCGCTTGCCGATGAGTGTAATAAGACATTTCGGGATGATATAATCGGGTGGTCTAAGGTTTGTCAGCGGCTGTATATATGGGATTACACGACGAACTTTCGACATTACTTTCGGCCTCATCCGAATTTGGAAGTGCTTGGGCCCAATGTTAAGTTTTTTGTGAAGTATGGCGTCAGGGGGATATTCGAGCAGGGGGCGTATACGACCAACGGGGCCGAGATGGCTGAGCTTCGGGCGTGGGTGCTTGCAAAACTGATGTGGGATCCGACACTTGACGGGGACGAGCTTATCGATGAGTTTCTGGAGGGGTATTACGGAGGTGCGGCAGAGCATGTCGCGAATTATTTAGATACGATACATGAATCCATCGCAAAGACGGATGAGTATCTACGTTGTCTGCCTTCATATACATCGCCGCCGCCTAAGTTTCTTTCGTATACCGTGTTGAGGGAGGGGCTGAAACATTTGGCCAAAGCCGAGACCGCGGTTAAAGGTGACGCGGAGTTGACGAACCGTGTGCAGATGGCGCAGCTGCCGGTGATGTATTGCTATATGCGACAATGGAAAACTTTCAGGCGTGACGCGGTTGCGAGAGGCGATATGTGGCCGATGGATGATTCGGTGAAATCAGTGCAGGAAAAGTTCATGACGATAGCCAAAAGAAACGGTGTGATACGAGTCAATGAATGGTATGATGGTTTCGGACTGGTCGAAGAGGCGGTAAAGAGGGCGGTCAAGTAGGTTGATGGTAAAGACAAGTTTTATTATATTTACGAAGGTACATGGATATGAAGAGCAAAGTTACGGTTTTAGGAGTATTGTCAGCAGTTTTGTTATGTGTTAATATGTCTGCTGGCTGGCAGTTTGTTTTTTTTGCTGGTGATCTATCGCCTGAAGTGGTCGAGGCAGTTACCGACTGGTTTACTGTCGACAGTGCCGGTCAAAAAGAAGTGCCAGCGGCTGTTACAGAGCTTAAGGATCTGTCGCGGGAACAGGTGGACAAGCTTGCAAGCTCTATCTGGACAGGTTATGAGAGAAGTTCTTTGGGGAAGTCTTTGCTGGAAAGTCTGCCCGCACCGTTTATTCTTAAAGATGGTGACGATCCTGCATCGCAGAGCCATAACTTAAAGACCGGCGACAAGGTCATGCCTTTCCGTTTTATCGGCACGGGCAAACTGGAAGATAAGCGTTCGATGTTTATAGCTCTTCATGGTGGCGGTTCGGCAGGCGGCAGGGCGTCGTCACCTCATGGCTGGTCGGTAAATACGCGGGAATGGGCAGCACAGACACGTTTGGCATCGACTGTGTATCCAACCGATTCACTGTGTTTCGTTCCGCGTATGGCTGACGACAATGATGGGAGATGGTATTATGACTATTGTCAGGATGCTTATGACAAGGTTGTACGGGCGGCGATCCTGCATCACGATGTCAATCCCAACCGGGTTTACATAATTGGAATTTCCGAGGGAGCCTATACAGCGTATCGGATGGGTGCGTTCATGGCTGACCGATGGGCCGGTGCTGGCTCAATGGCAGGGGGGGAGCCTTTGAATAACGCACCGCCGGAGAACATGCGGAACATTGCTTTTCGTGCGGACATCGGCGAGAACGATACGATGTTCGACCGTGTCGGTTTGAATCGAAGATACGGTGAGGCCCTTGAGGAGCTTAAGAAAGATGATCCGGAAGGTTATGTCTATAAGATCAATGTCCAGGCAGGACGCGGACACGGGATAAATTATGAGCCATGTCCCGAGTGGCTGTTTCAGCATGTCCGCAATCCATGGCCAAAGCGCGTAACGTGGAAAGTTATCAAGGTTCATGGCCGATACAAGAAGCAGTTTTACTGGCTTGGGCTGGATGGTGAGCCTGGTTCATGGCCGATCTATATCGATGCTCGGATAGAAGGGCAAACTGTTAATCTCGCTATAGAAAAAAAAGGCAAGGACGGTAAACGTGTGCAGACAAATGAAGTCGCTCTGCGTGTCTATCTAAATGATGAACTGCTTGATCTTGATAAGCCCGTGCGAATTGTTCGTAACGGCACAGAGGTGTTCAGCGGAACAGTTGCACGCAGCGCTGAAGTGATGCTTAAAAGTCTTGCCCAGCGAGGCGATCCGTATTACATGTTCCCTTCGGAGGTATCTTTAGCTTCCGAGTCGGATATGAAGGAACTGGAAGAACAGTTAATGAAGCATTTTCCTGAGAATCGTCAGAGGTTCGTATCCATGATGCTTCGCAGGACAGGTGACAACCGCGAAAAAGTTATCGGTGCGATTCTGGCAGCAAAGGATGAATATAAATCTGTCTCACTGTCCGTGCTTATGCAGTTGTCCCGGGAGCAGATAAGCTCACTTGATAAGTCCGCCTTGGCAGAACAGATAAATACAATGGGAGCGGCTCTTATTCGGGTTCCAGGCGAGCAAAGGAGATCGCTTGCCAGCGCATTGAAAAATGCAGATGATAACCAGCAGGAAATTTTGAAGTTTTTAAGTGAGATAAAAGATGAACATGTTACAAGTGCGGTCTTTTTGGTCTCGAATATGCCCGACCGTGACCTGACCGCACTGAAAAGCGAATTTCTGGTAGAGCAGGTTGAGCTTGCTTATGAAGCGTGGGAAAGATCGCCCTGGCAAAAAGAAATTCCCGAACAGATATTTATGCAGTATATTTTGCCATATGCGAACCTGAACGAACGGCGTGACAATTGGCGGGCTGACTTTATGAAACGTCTTAGTGAAAAGGCATGGTCCTTCAAGACGCCAATGGATGCAACTATCTGGCTTAATACGGAACTGAACGACATTTTCAAAGTCTATTTTCATGCATCAAAACGTCCTAAAGCGGATCAAAGTCCCTATGAATCCATCGAAGCCGGCTATGCGTCATGTACTGGTTTATCAATTCTGCTTGCCGACTGCTGCAGGAGTGTCGGCATACCCGCACGTCTGGTCGGTGTGCCGCGATGGACCGAAGTACAGGGTAATCACAACTGGGTTGAGGTGTGGGATGGTCAATGGCACAACGTCGGCGGAACAGGTTCCGATCCGCGTGATGACGATTGGGTAAACGAAAGGTGCAGGACACAAACCGATCCCGATCAATGGATGCACGCGGTGTATGCGGCTTGTTTTAAAAAGACAAGTTTGCACTTTCCGTTAGTCTGGGATATGAACATCAATTACGTTTCCGCTTTGAACGTGACGCGTTTGTATTCTGCGGGTAAAAAAGTTGAGATCGATATTCCGGATGGACAGGCAGGAGTGGCAGAGGTTTCATGGGCAGGCGAGATCATCGCACGTCGAGCCGGTGAAAAGAAGGTGACCTTTGAGCTTGCAGCAGGTTGTCAATATCAAGTGCAAATAACAACTGCTGACGGCAAGGAACACCAACAAACTCTCAGGTTATAAAACGCGAAGCAATTTCGATCAGTCATCGAACCATTCGTCAGCCGGATCGAACGCTGGTATTGGAATGTTGACGATACGCATCTGCCCGACTGCGCGGTGACGGCAGCCCGGCTTGATGAGTATCGTGGTCATCGGTTTGACCGGTATTTGTTCGCCGTCAAGCTCCATGTGTCCGTTGCCTTCAAGTATGAGATATATTTCTGTCAGTTTTTTGTGGTAATGTACCCTGCTGTCCTTTGAGATATCGACCATGTGGATCGTTGCGACCGTGTTGTCCGGGCTTACAAAGGCGCGGCGTGTGGTGCCGCACGGACATGTCTGCGGTTCAAGCTCGTCAATTTGTGTGATAATGTAATTATTCATTGAGAGATATTTCCCTAAGGTCTTGTTGAGAGCCACTGGGCTGCCATGATCGCGAAATCTTTAAAGTCTACTATGCCGTCTCTGTTGAGGTCGGCATCGGGCAGACACTGGCAACTTATGTTGATCGTTCCATCCTGATTGACTGAGATACTCTCCTGGCAAAAACTGCATGTCTGGCAGTCGCCGATGCATCTGGGCATGACTGGTTCCGAGCCAGTTTGCATTCTTATAGTTGCTGTGGTTACGCCCGCAAAATCTGCAAGTTGACTTCCTGGACAGCCCTCAAATTCGATTTGGTATGTGATGTCGAAAAAACTGTCAACTGCGAAGTCACCGTTTGGCAATTTTGTCAGAGTTGTCTGTCCCGGACCTGGCAGTCCGAAGTCGGTGCCGCTTACAATACGGAACGTACAGAAGTCCGGATCGCCGAATAGTTCTCCCTGCAGCCTGAACATGTCGGCTGGGAATGTCTGAACAGGGTCGCCTGGATTTCTTGGGCCAGTGTGCACCTCAGAGAAGATCGGTATCGCAAGATGTCTGTTAAAACCTGCTAGCTCACCGGTTCCTGTTACCGTAAGATCGAGTGTTGCTTCAAAGCAGTGGCCGTGACCTCCCAGTGTGCCTCCAGGGACCTCGGTCTGGCCAGGCGGAACGAGAAGTGAACACATTGCACACGGAGAAGAGCAGGCAGTTATGTTCATGATGACGCCATCCATCTCAATCGTTGTTCCGGGTGGTAGACCGTCGATTATCTCGAAGACTTCATCCGGGCTGGTATACTCACATCCAACTGGCGGAAGTGATACAGTACCCGCGCCATTGTCGGGGACCGTGCAACTATCCTGTGAGACATTTGAAAGGTCGACAAAGCATTCATCCGGCCCGATACATCTGCATTGAAGAACCCTGATATATCCGGTTGTCGGATCAAACACTACGCTTACCGGCATGCATCGTTTGCCTGATTCCAGACACTCGGTCTCAATACATCCGCTACCGTCAGGTTTTGCCTGGCATGGTTTTGCGCCTGTTTCCATCCTTATGGTTGCAGTTGTTGTGCCGGCAAGATCAGTCAGAACACTTCCCGGGCAGCCTTCAAATTCGATCTGGTAAGTAATATCAAAAAAACTGTCAACAGCAAAGTCGCCGCTGGGCAGTTCCGTTAATGTTGTCTGACCCGGACTTGGCAGTCCGAAGTCCATGCCGCCTGCAATCCGGAACGTACAAAAATCTGGGTCGCCGAACAACTCACCCTGCATGCGGAATATCATACTTTCAAATGTCTGAACGGGATCGCCTGTGTTTCTTGGTCCGGTATGCATTTCGATGTCGACCGGTATGGCCAGTTGTCGATTAAAGCCGATCATATCACCGGTTCCGCTGACGGTGAGATCCAGTGTTGCACTGAAACAGTGAACATTGCCTCCAAGGGTTCCACCGGGCACTTCGATCTGGCCGGGCTGCATTGGTACGGAGCATATCTGGCAATTCTGACATGGCAGGAAATTTTTCAGTATGCCTTCCATTTCAATGGTTGTTCCCGGCGGCAGACCATCGATTATCATAAAGACTTCATCCGGGCTGGTATATTCACAGCCAGCTGGCGGTAAAGCAGCGGTACCTTCGCCGTTGTCCGGAACAATGCAGCTTCCGGCAAACGACATCTGTGTTGAAGCTGCAATAATGATAGCCGTTAGTAAAGTTAAAGAAATTGTACGGAATTGATTACGAGTGCTCATGTCAGTCTCCTTATTAGCCCTTAGTTGATAAGGTTCAGGACATCGTGAACCCTCGCAGGGTCCAGGACATCGTGAACTATACGATAATTTATATAGTTATAATAGGTTCTTTTTACGCGAAAGGACCTATCTTGAAAAGTGAAGAAAGAGTCAGGATTCTGGCAGTCGAAAGATACTG
>DAOWHR010000351.1 GCA_030641315.1 Anaerohalosphaeraceae bacterium
ATCGATGCTTCCCTTTTATCAGAACGATATTATGGAGACTCGTTTAGCCGAGCCTTATTCGTATTGCCAGTTCATTATGGGCAAGGATCATACGCATCACGGCCAGGCCAGACATCCCTGGCTGACCGGTTCGGCGGGCTGGTTCTATACTGCGGCAACCAAGTGGATTCTTGGCATAAGGCCCGGATTTGACGCGATGCTGGTCGATCCGTGTGTGCCGAAGGACTGGAAAGGTTTTACTGTAACACGTAAATGGCGCGGAGCGACCTTTGAGATTACGGTCAAGAATCCCAACGGTGTATCCAGGGGCGTCAAATCCATCACACTTAACAACGAACCGATTGCCGGAACCATCCCTGTTCAGCCGGAAGGAACCGTAAACAAAGTTGAAGTTCTTATGGCCTGATCGTCAGAGTCTTATTTCACACTGGTATCAGCCGCAGGGTTATTATTTCAAATGGTTTTATTTTGAATGTTACTTTATTTGAAGTTGTATCGATTTGCTGCTGTTCCTGCTCGTGCAGGTCTGTTAGCGAACAGGATTTTATGTCGAAGCTGGTGGTTAGGTTTACCTCGCTTCGGGTTCTGTTGGCTTCATATAGTCTTACGATTATGCCGTTGCCGTCCTGGGCCTGTTTTACGGTTTCGATTATCACATTTTCATTGTCGACTCTGACAAATGGCTCAATGGCTGTTGGTGCATCGGAGTTGTGGTCAGATTGATGGACTATCAGTGGGTCGTTCAGAGCGTAGGCAGCGGCGATTGTTTCGGTTCCTACAGGACCGCTATGCGGCAGGAGTGAATAGGCGAATGTGTGCCTTCCCATGTCGGCGTTTGGGTCCGGCATTGTTGGCGATCGCAGAAGGGTGATCCGCATGATGTTGTCTTTTATGTCGTGGCCGTACTTGCAGTCGTTGAGCAGGCTGACTCCGTAGTCACCTTCGCTGAGGTCGACCCATTTTTGTGCGCAAACCTCAAACCTTGCCCAGTCCCAGCTTGTGTTATGGTGGGTCGGACGCTGGACAGAACCCCACTGAATCTCATAAGTGGCAAAGTTAGCGTGGATGTCTACGGGAAAGGCAGCTTTTAGAAGTATGTGTTTCTGGTTCCAGTCGATTGTCGTGCTGATGTCGATCCGCGGCGAATTGTGCGACAGGCTGATTCTCTGTGTATAGCAGCTTGTAAGGATCTTTCGCTTGATCTCGATCGTTGCACGCAGTGGACCAGTTTCGGTTACGGTGATAGATTCGGCCGGTTCTGCCAGGAACATTTTGTCGTCATAGAAGATGTCGATATCCCACGCGTCCCAGTCTACGGGCCTGTCCTCGAATGCCTGGAACTGGTTGCCTATCGCGTTTTCGGCTAACACCTGTCTTTGGTTTGTTTTGTCATAAATACTGATGATGTCACCGTCAGAGTTGAATTCAACTTTTACAAAGTTATTTTCGAGAAGGTTGTCTTTGGCGATAATGGTATTGTCGATTTGAGCTGGTTCGCTGTTGGTTATCATCAGAGGCTTGATGCTGTATTGATCGATGCAGCCTGTGTCGATCAGTGTACCCTGTTCCGTGTTTTGGGTTTGCAATGTACAGCCCTCAACAGTTGTTAAGGTCTGATTGGAATTGACAGTTGCATTCAGCATTGCAGTATCTCTGCGTTTGAACGATGTCGGATTTACGACTATCATAGGTGCGTTTATTTCCGCGGCGATTCTTTGCAGCGATGAGGTCCTGATCTGACCGGTGATCTGTTTGATCTGATCGTATTGTCTGATCGAGTCTTCGTATACTTCGTCAATGCTGGAGCCTGGAATAATATCGTGGAACTGGTTAAGACACAGAAGCTGCCAGGCCTGCTCAAATTGATCGTGCGGATAGTTACTGTCTCCGTCCAGAATGCCTGCCAGGCAAGCCAGCCACTCACAGTCGTGCAGATCGAATTCAGATCTTCGATTTGCTTTCTTGTTCTTGCCCTGAGTTGTATATGTTCCGCGGTGGCCTTCGAGGTAGAGTTCCCCGTTCCAGGTGGGAAGGTCACCGCCGCAGGTCTCTTCAAGCTTTCTGAAAAAGTCAATCGCTTTTGCGTGCTTAACTTTCGGAAGGGCCGGGAAATTATTGGTTTGTTTTATGTTTTCCAGCATTTCGCGTGTCGGTCCGCCGCCGCCGTCACCGTGCCCGAAGCACGTCATCAGTTCGCTGTGACAATCTTTCTGTTGGCAGTTGGTCCATGTGTTAAGCAGCTCTTCCGGTGTTGCCATACCGTTGTATGTTACCCAGTTATTGGATTTTGTTGTCCCAAGATGCGTCAGTACCCTCGTGCCGTCAAGTCCCTGCCATTTGAAGGTGTCATACGGCATCTGGTTGTATCGGTTCCATGACATCTTCGTGGTGAAGAAATACTCGATCCCTGCCAGTTTCATGATCTGGGGCAGGTTAGACGCATATCCGAATACGTCCGGTAGCCACAGTACCGGTGAATCGGTGTCTTTGCCGAAATGTTCGGCGAAAAAAGCTCTGCCCAGCGTGAACTGTCTTATGAGTGATTCAGCCCCTGTGATATTGCAGTCTGCTTCTACCCACATGCCTCCGATGGTTTCCCACTTGCCCTGTTTGGCCTTTTGCTTTATTTTCTCGAAAAGCTCCGGATAATCCTGCCTGACGTAATCGTATAGTTGGGGCTGGCTCTGTGTGAAGATGTAGTCATCGGATTCTTCCATAAGTGCCACGACTGTATGAAATGTTCTGCCGCACTTTCGCCTTGTCTGGTCAAGGGGCCATACCCATGCGACATCGATATGAGAATGGCCTATGGCTGAGATGGAAATATCGAGTGGGTCGCCTGCGCCAGCGATACCTTTTCGGAGGACGTCATGTGCGTCGGGGATGCTTGAATAGAAGTTTTCTTCAAGCGGTTCGATCAGATCCAAGCATTTGAATGCGCTGTCCAGAGCGTTTAGTATTCTTTCACTAGCCGGTTCGTTTTTGTCGATGGCGTTGACGGTTTCAACTGCAACTCGGACCGCGGCGACAAAATCCCTCGTTGCCGGTTCGATTGCGGTTACGTAACTCTCTTCCATGAGAAGTTTGTTATTTGGCACGCTGTCATAGTATCCCCACCTGCCTGTGTAACCGTCCAGGGCGAGGATATGTTCCTTGCCGTCTCTGTAAGAATCGGGAATGTATATGGTCTGGTGGAACTTATCGAGGCCTGCCAGTGGTTTACCGTCAATGTAAACAAGAGCTTCGGGGTGGCAAAACCAGCCCGGAACATCACCGATATTGAAGGAAAACGCGACCGGAAGACCGCTTTGCCATTGCTGCGGTATGGTAAACCTGGTTCTCAGTGTAAAGTCGCTGTACCACTTACCCCAGTAAGTGCCCGGATCGATAACCGGCCAATTGGAATCGTCAACATCGACAGCAGTAAGGCCTTTTTCGCTCTTGGTCTCGTGCAGATAATAACTGAAAGGCTGGAGTGGACTTTTCGCCCTGAGTATCTCAGGTTCTATTAGCCGAAGTCTTGATTCAATTTTTATAAGAGTAAGCCGTTTTTCGTGTTTCATATCCGTTCCATTTTAAAGTTAAAAACAGGGTTGATCAAATATAACCTCAAAAGTGTAACAAACTGGCTTGATTCTTCAACTGTATTCTCCTAATCTAGTGAATTGACAGCAACTATTTATTATTTATCAAAGGTGATTTATGGTCGGTAAATGTAAAATAATTGGTCCATCCCTTACAAATATGCCATGGGAGGACCGTAAAAGCGATTCTGATGATATTATGTGGCGATTCAGCGGCAACCCTGTGATAGCTCGTGATGCCATCCCTTTTTCCAACAGCATCTTCAACAGTGCCGTTGTTCCTTATGAAGATGGCTTTGCAGGCGTCTTCAGATGCGACAACAGAAACCGTCAGGCATGGATACATAGCGGCAAAAGCAGTGACGGTGTCAATTTTCAGATCGATCCAGAACCGATAAAGTTCGATTGCGCAGAACCTGAGATCGCCGAGTACCTGGAGGCTTACGATCCGCGGGTTTGCTGGCTTGAGGATCGATACTTTGTTACCTGGTGCAATTTCTACCACGGCCCGACGATCGGGATGGGGTATACGCATGATTTCAAAACTTTTCATCAGATGGAGAACGCTTTTTTACCATATAACCGCAATGGCGTGATGTTCCCTCGCAAAATAAACGGTAAATACGCCATGCTCAGCAGGCCCAGCGATACCGGCCATACCCCGTTCGGCGATATCTTTTATAGCGAAAGCCCCGATCTTTGCTACTGGGGAAAGCACCGTTTTGTAATGGGTACGAGCATCGGCTGGCAGTCGAAAAAGATCGGGCCAGGCCCCGTTCCTATCGAAACTTCCGAAGGATGGCTCCTTTTCTATCATGGAGTACTCAACAGTTGTAACGGTTTCGTTTACAGCATCGGTGCCGCGCTGCTGGACATTGATCAGCCATGGAAGGTGATATACCGGTCGAAGCCTTACCTGCTGTCGCCGCAGACACTTTACGAATGCGTCGGCGATGTGCCAAATGTTTGCTTTCCGTGTGCTGCTCTTTCGGACGCCGATACAGGCAGGATTGCGGTTTACTATGGATGCGCCGATACGGTTACATCTATAGCGTTTTGCAAGGTCGATGAAGTTGTTGAATATCTGAAGAATAATTCTGAAGTCTGATTGATTCAACTTAATCTTGTTAATTTTTTAAGGGATATGCCATGAAGATCAGGGTCGCTTTATTGTTATTTGTTTGCCTTACGCAGTGCTTCGCTTTTGGCCAGGTAAAAGTTACCAAATCGGACGATCTTGTCGTGCTGGACAAAGGTTTGCAGGTTGCCCGCGTAGGCAGTTATAGACGAAATCCCGTACATACCGATCCTCTTGAGGCGATTGTTGTTGCTGGCAAATGGTCTAAACCCAAAGCCAGCGAGAAGATCACAGATGCTGCGGGTAATGAATACGAATGGACCCTGGCCAAAGCAGATGAAAACGGTTGGTATACCGGATCAGGGCAGTTCGGCGGTGGCGGGTATCTTTTTGTACCCGTACATTCGGAAACTGATCGTGTAATGATTCTTCATATGAAGGGCAATAATTCGGTTACGGTTAACGGTCAACCCCATGTCGGTTCCAGGTACCAAAGAAGTGACGTTACAGACCCATGGGCACCTTCATTTGATTTTGTGCGGGTTCCCGTTAAACTGAACAAGGGTGAAAATGAGTTTTTGTTCCAACGCTCAAGACGGAGCGGAGGGCGATTAAAAGCTCGTTTGCTGAAGCCTGAATCGGAGATTATGTTCAATACATACGACTCGACACTGCCTGACCTGCTTGAAGGTAAGGATATCAATACGTTCGGATCGATCGTTCTTATCAATGCTACTGAAAAACAGCAGAATAAACTTGCATTTACGGCCCAATGGCCTGACGGCAGGAAAACCGTCATAGATATTCCTGTGATAGCTCCGCTGAGTTCTCGCAAGGTCAGGTTTGACTTAAAGCATGGCCCGGTTGACGAAGATGTGACAGTAAAATTGGCCGTTTATGAAAAGAATAAAAGGAAAATATACGACAGTGTTGAAGTTCCGCTCAAAGTTAAAAAGCCCGGTCAGCATTACAAGATCACATATATCAGTTCGGTGGATAATTCCGTTCAGTATTATTCGGTAGTCCCTGTTGTTGGAGGCGATAAGGATACAGAGCCCGGTTTGGTTTTGAGTGTGCATGGTGCAAGCGTTGAGGCAACCAACCAGGCAGGTTCCTACGCAAATAAAAGCTGGTGCAATATCGTTTGTCCTACGAACCGCAGGCCCTATGGTTTTGACTGGGAAGATTGGGGCATGATCGAAGCCATCGATGTTCTAAATGATGCAAAGAGCGTGCTGGGATGCGACGAATCACGGGTCTATCTTACCGGACATTCGATGGGCGGGCACGGCACATGGATCGTCGGATCAACGTATCCTGACCTTTTCGCAGCTATCGGTCCAAGTGCGGGCTGGATCAGCTTCAAGACGTACGCAGGCGGTACAGGGGAAGGTGAATCGCCCAGTGAGATGGAAACTATGCTGGCCCGTGCGGAAAATCATGGCGACACCACCGGCCTTATGGAAAACCTCACCGATAAGGGTGTGTATATTCTTCACGGCGGCGCTGACAGAACTGTACCGCCAAGCCAGGCGCAGAAAATGGCTGAGTATCTTGGTGAATTTCATAAAGACTGGATGTATCACGAAGAGCCGGGTAAGGGACACTGGTGGAATCTTTCAGATGAACCCGGAGCGGATTGTGTGGACTGGAGACCGATGTTTGATTTCTTCGCAAGGCACAGGCTCGTTTCCGACAAAGAAATACGAAAAGTTAAATTCACAACATGCAATCCATCGGTTAACTCAAAATCGCACTGGATCGAGATATATGATCAGCAAAAGTCACTGGAATTCAGTACTGCCGATATACTGGCTGATCCGCATAAGCGTCGGTTCACAGGCACAACAGACAATATCAGGGTGCTTGTGCTGGATTCAAGTGTACTGCAGGGTGAAGGTCAGGTTACTGTCGATCTGGACGGCCAGAAGTTTGAGAATATCGATGCACCTCAGGACGGTAAGTTGTGGTTTGAATTGTCAGATAAGAAGTGGACAGTATCCAAACAGCCTTCAAAGAAGATGAAGGGACCTCATCGTTTCGGACCGTTTAAGGCCGGGTTTGATAATAATATGATGTTTGTGTATGGTACGAAGGGTTCGGACCAGGAGAATAGCTGGGCCTTTGCCAAGGCCAGATTCGACGCTGAACAGTGGTGGTACCAGGGTAACGGTTCCGTTGACGTCATCGCTGACAGTGAATTTACGCTTAAGGGAACAAAAGATCGCGGCGTTGTTCTCTATGGTAACAGAAGAACAAATTCGGCGTGGAACAAACTGCTGAAGAAAAGCCCGATACAGGTTGGGCGTGGCAAGGTCGTTATCGGCAAAAGACAGGTCGTTGGTAAGAATCTCAGCTGCCTGTTCGTTCGGCCGCGTCCTGACAGTGATATCGCAAGTGTCGCTGTTGTAAGCGGCACCGGCATTGGCGGCATGACACTAACGAACAATCTGCAATATCTGTTTGCTGGCTGTCATTACCCGGACTTCATCGTCATCGGCCCTGAGATGAACGAAAAAGGCGCTGACGGCGTACTTGCTGCTGGCTACTTCGGTTCGGACTGGTTGCTCAATACTGGCGATTATGTGTGGAAGGATCGCGAAACTGGAGAAGATACGGCCAGCAATCTGCCCGCGTATATCGGGCCGGACCCGCGAGAGTTTGTAATGCCAAGGCGCTATGTCTGCATGAAAACAACCGATAAGATCGAGGTTGATGGTAAGCTTGATGAGGAGTCCTGGAGTAAAGCTGTCTGGAGCGAACCGCATGTTGATATTCAGGGAAGCAAAAGGCCCGTAACACCGCGGTTTGAAACTCGTTTTAAGATGGTCTGGGACGAGCAGAACCTTTATGTCGCGGCAAAACTTAGCGAACCGCACGTCTGGGGCACTATCACCGAGCGAAATGCTGTCATTTTCAATGATAACGATTTTGAGGTCTTTATCGATCCGGACGGCGATTGTCACAGTTATTATGAGTTCGAGATGAACGCTCTCAACACAGTGTGGAACCTGTTTATGAACAAACCTTATAAGCACGGCGGCAATGCTGTCATTCGGGAGATGGATGGGCAAAACACCGGCGTGTTCGTTAAGGGAACTTTAAACGACCCGTCGGATGAGGATGAGTACTGGACCGTTGAGATTGCGTTCCCGTTCAAGGGGATGGCTGAACATGC